>CAYVAN010000020.1:17510-31578 GCA_964449225.1 uncultured Rhodopirellula sp. | reverse complement strand
AATGCCGCGCAGGTCATCCTGGATTCGTTGACGTTCAGTATCCATCTTGATCATTACCTGTGTCGATCAGCAATGCGGCCAGGACGGGAATTTGGCTTAATAGCCTTGCCACAGACACTCTAACGTGCCGCCATCACGAAAAAGCCAGCAGCGATTCCAAACAGAACGAGCGAAACGACGATTGGCTTCCAAATCCCTTTGGCACTCCGCTGTTTGTAAATTTTGATCGCCATCGAAACCAATGCTCCGGCCCCGACCACTGCAAATGCGACCCCACAAAGCTGTAAGAACAATTCAAGGAAATCAAAGTTGCCTTCGCCATCGAGTCGCTTAGCCTGATTGACAGCCAAGACGCCAATCACGATTCCGCTAGTCAGCATAAATAACACAAGGGCCAATCCCCACCATGGCATTCCGGCACCGCGCACCAACTTGGCCTGCATCTCCGCTGCCTTTGCCATGTCCGATTCGGCTTTCATCAACGCAAGATCACCATGGCTAATATCCACGCCTGCGGTTTGATGCGCATTCATCTTTATGCCGTGTTCACGGTGGAAGCCGCATTGTGTGCAAAGCACAGCATTCAAGCTCATTTCCACAGCGCAGTTGGGGCAAACGGCCGCGACTGTTTTCGAAAAACCCTCTTCGTCAAACAAATCGTCCAGTCCACCGCTTGCCGGGTTTGCAGCGGGGACGGGTTTGGCAGCGGCCGGTTTACCGGGCGAAGCAGCAGGCTTGGCGGGCACTTTCAAAACCGAACTGCAACCTGGACATTTGACTGCTTTGCCAACCATGGCGTCGGGAATCTTGAGTGCTTTACCGCACTTGCACTTAATTTGGATCGGCATAGTAGATGTTTAAAACGAATAACCCCGAGTGTGAAAAAAGGTCCAGCGTTATTTCGATGCTTTTAGCTCAGCCGCTTCGGCTTCCAAGTTGGTGATCTGGTTTTCCAATTCTTGCAGTTCGGACGGGTCGTCAGCCTGTTCGCGGGAACCTGCCAGCCGAGGACGCAGCGTTTGCAGCTTTTTATTAATCACGTCGAGTCGTTTCTTTGCTTTCTTATCCACGGATGTTCTTTTTCCAGAGCAAGGTAATTTTGAGATTAAAATTCAAGCAACGCGATCATAAAGTGAACGATCAACACATACAGCGTGCTCCAAAGCACCGTCGCAGTGATCGCTTCACTGACATCGCTAGCCGAACGCTTGGGCGACATTCCACGATAGTAACCGATCACGCCGCTGCCCACACCACACAGCAGGTTCTTCAACATCACCCACCTAAACGCCAAGGATGCAAACCAACCGCCGGATTCACTGATTCGGGCATCAAAGTGCTGACGCCAAAAATAATCACCGACCTCGGGGTGGGTCACTTTGAACGTCACCGCACTAATCAGCCGAGCTGATTCAAACGCCAACCATTCCAACCAAGGGACAGCGACCAGCATGGCCGCAACAATCGGAATCAATAAGTAAATCCTAGGTGCGATGCCAAACGTTCGCATCGCATCAACGCTGCCGCTGTATCGTTTCACGCCAACATCTGCTGCAACCGCGGCACCGCAGCGTGCGGCAATCAACACCGTCGCTAATACCGGTACCAAGACTCGATACAACGCGAAACCGATCGCCGACAATAACTCGTCAATCAACAACGGTTGAGTGTACACGCGAAACGGCAAGAAACGAAAAGTGAAGTAAGTGGTCGTGAAGCCGGCAATCAATCCCGCAATGACCAAATAGATCGACGCTGAAATCCCGCCAACCAATTTCAGGTAGTGCAAAAAGAAACGCGTCGCCCATTTCCATGATGGAAAGTTGGGGCGAAGCATCCACGGCAATGCAATCCCAGTCAAAACCGCATTCCCGCTTTGCCTAAAAAACGACTCCAACCTCACCAGGATCCGCCGAACCAATGTTGGTTTTTCCTGCCTTGAACTTTTGGTGGGCACCGTCACCGCTGTGATGCGTGCGGGAATGTGTCGCCAATCTTGATGATCAATTCTCTGCAACGACTTCGTTTCTGAGTCGAATAAGACGACGTCGTCTGCGATCGCCAACATCGTTTCGTAGTCATGCGTGACGATCACGCTGGTGCGACCAAACTTGCGATGCGTTTCGGCGATCAAAGATGCAACTTGACGACCCGTTGCCGCATCCAGCCCGGAACTGGGTTCGTCGTACAGCACCACATCGGGGTTCGCTGCCAAGGTTCTCGCAATCGCCAAACGCTGCTTCTGCCCGCCTGACAAAAAAGCGACCGGCGTCGACTGGGGAACGCCTAACTCGGCCAACCACTGCGATGAAGTTAACGATCCTGACGCTGACGATTCAGAACTTGGGGGTTCATCGCGATTGGCAGCGGCATGATCGATCGCGAACTGAATATTTTCAGCGGGCGTCAATTCATCGAACAATGCAAACTGCTGGAACACGACACCGATGTTTCCACGATCAAAACCATCGCGACCAAGCCGAACCTGCCCCTGCCAATGAATCGAAGAATCATGTTTGTCGATTAGCCCAGCGATCATCCGCAGCAACACAGACTTGCCAACGCCGCTGGCACCCACAATCACGGTAATCTTCCCAGCTGCGATCGTTAGGTCCGAAGCTTTCAACAACACCGAGGTATTGGTTTCGATTTGCAGGCCGTCCAACTGCAAAGTGGTAGCACGATCCTGCATCAAAGCGATTCCGCCAAATCAGGATTGGCAAGATACACCACGGGATAAGGCATCGATTGCCTACTTCGCCGGATCATCATCGGTGATTCTGGTCGCTGAGGAAGTTCCGAATCGTCGTCCGCGTTTTTTCTCGCAGGTCGCGCAATCACAAAACGCCTGTCCTTGCCGAGGATCTGTTGACGTAGCACCCTTGCGAAATTCGCGTTGATGCCGGTTTCAGGTGTCCCAAATAATTCGTCGCCGATCTCTCGCACCATGGGTTCCACCCGATCACCAACGCGGTCAAGGATTCGCTTTGCTTCATCGCTGGTCCAAACCGATTTCCAAACATTACGAAGCGAATCATTGTCAATGAGTGTTTCTCTTAGAATCACAGTCAACAGCTGCTTTGAGGCTGGGTCACCAATGATTTCAGCTGCAACGTCACTCAGTTCAGACCGAAGATGCGAATTCTTTCCAATCTCTTGGACGGTTTTTTGTACTGTGTCCACCAACTCGTCCGTATGTGCCTCTAGAACCGGCAACGCCTCCTCCTGAACAAATCGGTCCCATTCATCTTGGACCAAATCCTGCTTTGGCAGCGGAGATTTATCGTAAACCGCTCGCCAGCCAAATCGCCACAGAGAAGCACGATCCCAAAGTTGGCGTCCCATGTCTTCCACAACCGGTTGAGCGTGCTGACGAACGATCGGCAAGATTTCTTCACGTGCAAGCGGAACCAATTTCTGGCGAACTATTTCGTCGTTCCACCGATTCGACAAATCCTCAATCTCAGTTCGGTGTCGAGCAATGGATTCTTGGATCGCCGCTTCAATCACCGGCATCGATTGCCGAAGACTCGTTTTTAATAATGGCAAAATTGACTCAGCCATTTCTTCGCCATGCTGTTTCATCAACAACGTTACTTTGGCGGAAATCTGATCAAATTGATCCGGCGGCAACATCGTTTGAATCACTTCGTCCAATCGCCCACTTTGGAAATGTGACGAAAGCTCAAAATTTCTCTCGGGCTCGTGATCGTACCAAGCCAAAGTGACCATGCCCGGCTAAGTCCCAACATTCTGAATGACCCCCACTTGAATCCACGACCTGGTCGCGTCCTGCCCAACTGATGTTTTCCGATCAGATGACTGCTTGAAGATAGGATCGCCGACACGAAGCCTGGATGAATTGTCTTTGGCGACAATTTTGTCGGCGTGATCAATCATGGCCCGCGAAGTGGTCTGTGCAAAATCCAACAGCGACAAGCTTGATCCGCTAGACAAACCAACCACCGCCGCAGCAGACGCAATCGCCCAGGCAGCAATTCCAACAGAAAGATTGATTGAGCGATTCATACACCGATTCTATACAGAAATCTGTTTGGAAGAGTCCGCTTAGGAAACCGGCGGCGTCGATAGAGTCAATTCAACCGGGCAATGATCCGATCCAAAAATGTCGCTGCGTATGGCAGCCGATTCGACTCGGTTCCAAAACCGTTTCGCGACCCAAAAGTAATCCAAACGCCAACCCACATTCCGCTCGCGAGCGTTCATGCGGTATGTCCACCAACTGTAATTCTCCGGGCCGTTATCAAACTGGCGAAAGGAATCCAGGAAACCGGCTTTCTGCATTTCGTCCATCCCAGATCGTTCCTGCGGCGAAAACCCAGCGTTCTTCTGGTTTGATTTGGGATTGGCGAGATCGATTTCGTGGTGAGCACAATTAAGATCGCCGCAGAAGATCACCGGCTTTCGCTTGTTGAGTTTCTTGACATGGTTCAAGAAATCGATATCCCACTGCTGCCGATATTCCAACCGAGCGAGCCCGCGTTGGGCGTTGGGCGTGTACACATTGACCAGATGAAAGTCATCAAACGTCGCGGTGATCACTCGTCCTTCGTTATCATGTTCAGCAATCCCAATCCCGAGTGAATGTTTTTTAATGGGTAGCCGGCTCCAGATCGACGTTCCGCTGTAGCCATTCTTCTGAGCCCAATTCCAAACGCGATGGTAACCGAGTTCATCGGCCCACCCCAAATCAACCTGATGCGGCTGAGCCTTGGTTTCTTGAAGACACAGCACGTCCGGGGTTTCCGACGTGACAAAGTCACGCAGGCCCTTTTCCATCGAAGCGCGAATGCCGTTAACGTTCCAAGAGACGAGCTTCATGTGAGGTTGCTTTTTATTCAGTGTGATTTTCGTTAATCCGCGTGCCCAACGACGGGCCTTGGTCTTGGCAACGCCTCTGCGCCCTGGCTAGCACTCTTCTTGGCTGCCGTGCAAGACTCTTGGAATGTACCGACCGGGGCCATCGGTAGCGTAGTGAAGCGCAATCGCACTTTCAAAATCCTCGCGAGTGCGAATCTTGATGAAGGATGTCCGAACGTTCTCGTAATCTGGATGGCACTGCGAATACTTGATGCAAAACTTACGCATCAACAACGGGGCACGGTCGACGGTGTAGGTTTGTTCGCTAAGGTCAAAGTGCTCTCGCATTACGGCGACCTGTTCGTGCAACGTCGGCGGGTCAGGCAACGGATTACCATTTGCCAATGCACGGGCCTGATCAAAAACCCATGGGTTGCCAATCGCCCCGCGAGCCACCGTGACGCCGTCGACGCCCGTTTCATCGATCATGCGAAGACAATCGGCGGCGTCAAACAAATCACCGCTACCAAGAATTTTTAGTCGATCGCCAACGTGCGATTTTACTTCGCGAAGGAACGTCCAACGACTGGGGCCAATGTATCGTTGCACGACGGTTCGACCGTGAACGGTTGCGGCGGACAAGCCAGCGTCGATCGCACCATCCAAGATTTGGAAAAAGTGGTCACGAGATTCCTGCGAATCATCGATCCCCCGCCGCATCTTAACGGTCACTGGAATGGCATCAGGGACGACATCACGGGTGCGGCGCAAAATTTCAATCGCGACTTCGGGTTGCGATAGATGGAACCCGCCGCGGCATCGTCCAAGCACTTTTTTGACGGGGCATCCAAAGTTCACATCAATGATGTCGAATCCAGCTTCGACTAATTTTAATGCCCCAGCCGAAAACTGTTCGGGTTCCGCCCCCATCAACTGACCGCCGACCGGTGGTTCATCGGGATGAATGTCTAAAAAGTGTTTTGTCTTTTGTTTCTTGGTCAGTGCCAGCAAAAACTGATCTAGCATGACTTCGCAAACCGTGTAGCTGGCACCGCGCCGACGGGCGATCGTTCGCATCGGCAGATCGCTATAGCCTGAAAGGGCCGCTTGAACGACCGGAAAGCCGATTTCGACGTTGCCGATTGAAAGGGGCTTAAGGATGGTTTGCGTCGTCATGGGGCCGCTGACGGCTGGTTTGTGGAAAAGAGGAACTCCCAAAGCTTACTCGGCGGCAGGTTGATAAGAAAGGAATGGACATTGCCATTCAGGGCCAATCACTTTTTCACTTTGAAGGGTTCGCCATTGTCGCTCGGCTCTCCGAACCAACAGCGCTATCGGCTCGGAGAGCCGAGCGACATTGCCCAGCTTGAAAAGCTGATTTGCCCGGCTTTGCCATTCAGGCATGTTGCACGGCTGATTCTGGCTGCGCTTGACCTTGAACTTATACGACTTGTGGTTTCTCTTCATCCGCCATCTCGGTTGTTCACACGCACTGCTGATTTAGAATAAACTTGGGGACCAACCTGCGATACGCCCGCCAATTGTTTCCTTCCGGTGATGTGAATACCTACGATGTCTGCGCTACTAGTTAAATGCATGTGCGGTGTTCAGCTCACCACTACGACAGACCAAGCTGGCGCATTGATGCAGTGCCCCAGTTGCAATCAGCATTTTAAGGTTCCTGGTGGGCCAGTTGATAACGCACCGGCGAAAGATCCCTCACTAGCCACCCTTCCGCTGCCTCCGGTTGCGTCATCGAATCCGCAGCAAAGCAGACGAAAATCTAATCGAGCGTCGATTCGTTCCTCGGAAGCTTCCACGAGAGCTTACGTCCCTCCGCCGCGTGCGAAGAAGCCTGCTGGCAGCGATAAAACGTTACAGGTTACCATCGTTTCGTGCATGACACTTGCCGGTGTCATCTTTGTGGTGGGATCGCTTTGGATGGCGGCCGAGCGGTTTCTTCCGATGCTGACCGCGTCAAAATCCGATACGGAGGCTGTGGACTCACCAGCAAATTCATCACCTGGTAATTCTCGGTTAGCAACCAATCCAGTTTCTGAAATGGATTTGGAAAAAGCTCATGAAGCCCTGTCGTCTGACGAAGCCATTCTGCAGCGTTACGAAGAAAATCAAAAAAAGCTTGGGATCGAATCGCAAGAACTTAGGGTTGTTGGCGGCTTGTCTTCGGCTTCAAGCGAAAGCAATCAAATCAAGTCTCGCCAAACCGATCAAGCCAACCGAAGTGATTTTCAAACTCGGTCGGGTTCAACGGTTGACTTAGCCATGACTGACTTGATCGAGTTAGTTGAACCAAGCGTTGTCCGGATTGATGTAAAAACTCGCGAAGGCGAAAGTTCAGGGAGCGGCTTTGTTGTTGATGAGTCTGGATTGATCGTCACTAACTTTCATGTCGTCGAGGGTGCAACATCGATGACGATTCGGTTACGCGATGGCACAGAAACATCACCAAAAGGATTCTTGATTGCGGAACCCGAATTCGACCTTTGTATTTTGCAGGTCGATCCAAGCCAATTGTCCTGCGTCCCCATTGCAATGGCATCGGATCCACCTCGAAAAGGCGAATCAGTCGCGGCTTTTGGATCGCCGCTGGGGTTCAGTTTTTCCGCGACCAACGGCATCGTCAGCGCTTACCGATCGGGACACGAGGTCAAAGAAACGCTTTCCAGAGGCAGCTTCGATGCTTACGAAGCACTGGGCTATTCGCCTGATACCCATTGGGTCCAAACCTCAGCTGCGATATCCGGCGGCAATAGTGGCGGGCCGCTTGTCAACATGCGAGGCGAAGTGATTGGCGTCAATACATTCACCAGCTCCATTGGACAAAACTTGAACTTTGCTGTCGCCAAAAGCAAAGTGCTTGAGGTCATCGAAAGACGCGGCCGTTTTCCTCGATCGATTTCGCAGCTGCCCAAACCAAAATCCAGTTCAATCGTCTCCGGTGCCTTGGCGCAGATCTTTGGCTCGGAAATCATCAAGCCTGCATCCTCTGGGGCTTTTAGCGAATCAAGCCAAGACAGGATCGCCGATGAGGTGCGGCGTTACAGCGGACACAAAGACGCAATCCTAGACATCGCTGCTTCGGATGATGGAAAGTACTTGGCGATTGCGAGTCAGGATAAGAGTGTGTCCGTTTTTGAAATGAAGAAAGGCAAGTTGCTGTACGACATTAAGTCAACAAAGATTGGTTTTCGCGGTGTTAAATTCGCCAGGAAATCAGATTATCTGATCACGTTTCGCTCAGCCGGTACGGGCCCCAGTATTTGTTACCGCGATCCTGAATCCGGAGAAGCCACCGATATCGGTATCAAGCTGCCGATTCCTACTGAGGCTCAGGCGCTAAGTGTATCGCCGGATGGCCGTTCGGCGTTTGGCAGTTGGATCGATCGCACCAGCGTGGCCGTTCGTTACGACCATGTATTTCATACTCGGTCCTTCACCGCTTTGGCGCTGCCGTCAATGGTTTCCTCTGCAATGCGGCGTCAATTGGCCAATCGAAGTGGCATTGCCGTTTCCGGCAATTACATCAATGCGTTAGTGACGTCAGCAGGATTTTCAAACGATGGCAGATCGCTGATGGTTGGAACGCCGCGAGGAAAACTGCAGTATTACGAGCTGAGTGGAAATGAATTCAGCTACAAGAGCTTTCAGGATGGCGTTCATCGCGGAAAGGTTACTGCAATCGTTTATGGGCGTGATACCAACGATCCTAGTCGCGGTTTTTTTGCAAGCGCCAGTGAAGACGGTTCTGTTGTGGTTTGGAAGTCGATGCTACGGTCTGAAAAATGGCGATACTCCAAATTGGTTGGCGACCGCTCTGACGCCCTTTCCATCGCCTTTTCGCCTGACGGGCAACGATTAGCCGTGGGCAGAGCTAACGGGACGTTGGAGCTGTGGAATCCAAAAAATCGTAAGCTCGTACACAGCTATCCTTCGCTTCCCTCGGGGATCAGTGCCATCGACTTTCTTTCCAGCGGGAACCATTTGGTCGTTGGCGACTTGGCCGGAGTTGTTCGCATCATGGTTTCAAAATAGCTCGGTAAGTTGGGGCAGCGAATGTCGCTCGGCTTTCCTAGCCGACAGCGCCATCGGCGCGGAGAGCGGAGCGACAATGTGAAAAACGGATTTGTCCTGAGGGACGGGTGGAGGCAACTTGACTTTTGTCAACCAAATTTCTCTCTTTCCGTGAAACACCACTTTCGCTAAAGTCCACCAATCGGCTCGCTGGGAATGCGAGTTTTACGAGGCTTTGTTGAATTTTTTCGCGATCCAGTTCCCGCGGCAGTCTTTTGCCACTGGCTGTGAAAAGTTTCAAAAAAGATTTACCGGAACGGACTCACGCAGGCGATTCGTATCGCCTGCACTGGCCAGGGAGGAGCCAAGCTATGCTGCTGGATCGAATTGATATTGACGCACACGGCCCGCTTAACACTGTTGAGCTAGGACCATTTTCAGAACACTTAAACGTTGTTTGCGGCCCCGAAGGTTCGGGAAAAACTGCAATTGTGCGTTTCGTTCGCGATTCGCTGGTCGAACGCGACTATCCGCTCGGCATGATGAGCTCGTCGAGTGGACGAATCGTTTGGGCTGATCAAAATGGCATGGTGCATTGCCGCCGCGAAAAAGACGGTACCGCAAAAGGTCGACGCACAATCGAAATCGAATCACGCGGAAACACTTTCCCACATGACGATTCGTTTGGATCGGATTACAAAACTAGCCCATCGACGGACTGGGTTAATCAGTACACCGGTAACGGCCACTACCAAGCGGCGGCCCAGCGATCGATTCAACTACCTGAATCAATCGTCGATGGCGTGATCACTGACACTGCCGTGACAAGTGTCCAACGCATTGTTTCGGCATGCGTCCGCAGCGGTCTCGATTCACCTGAAACCTACAGCAAGCTGCCACTGGTATCGAATCGTTACAGCGATCGTTCGCTTGGCGAATACGACTCGCGAAATGGGTATCCAAGCGGTCGCTACGAAAGTGGTCGATACGAAGATCATCGCGAACTCCGGGCTGAATTGGCGAACGTTGAATCAGAACTATCGCGTCTTGGCGGTATCGATTACGCATCAGACCGATATGGTTCGGATCAGCGTGAATCATTGATCCGTCGTCGTGACGAATTAGTCGCGATGGCAAGCCATCGTCCTTACACAAACCACGCGGCTTTTGATCGCGGCTACGACTCGACCTACGTCAGTCAGCAACTCGCGAACCTTCACGATCAAACTCGTGAACTTCGATTCCGCCGCAGTGAATTAGCTCGCTGGATCGAAAACATTGATCGCCAACTCGCGAGTCTTCGTCAAGATCGCGGCGTTTACGCGACTGACAGCTATCGCGCGTACCAGGATGGGCGAGGCTTTTACAACGAACAACTTCGACGTCAACTGGACGACCTTGATGCCCAAATGATCAAGTGGCAACACGCGCTGTTGGAAGTTCGCGGAGTCCGCGAGTCCATCAATGCGTCTGCGGTTACGTTCAATTCATCGCGTTACGATTCGATGGACTACCAAGACCTTCATCGTGCCCGATACAACGGCTTTCTGGACGCTGCTGACCACTACGACATTCGCCATCCTTGGGATGCATCGGCTTGGTATCGGCAAGACGATCGTCCGTATCAACACATCGACGAACTCGACGCTCGTTTTGATTCGGCGCTGCGTCACGTTGACGAATTGCTTCATCGCTATTCGGGTGCTGATCACGTGACGACCCCGTGGTATCGATCGACCGATCCTGTGACCACGCATTCCGCTTTTCAAGCGTCGGCAGCCCACGCATCGACTGCCCACGCATCGGCAGCCCACATGGGTGATCGATCACTTTGCGACATGCTTCGATCGATTCGCCACGACTTGCAATCCATGTCGGGTGCAATGCCGTCGCATCGCCGCGATCCAATTTCGGCTCCGATTCCCGCAACCGCTTCGTGGCACCAGTCGATTTCGGCACGCCACGAGGATCTGCTGGCCAGCGAACGTTGGTTGGCTGCATCGATCGAGGGTATTCGACGTCATCGCGACGATTTGTTGAGTCGTCATGCTGTCAATCCGAACGTTCCCGCAACTCAATATGATTATCGTAGCGGTGCAGATTTTGCGGCACTTCAGGCTGAACGAAACGCACGCGTTGCCGAATTGCAAAGCGTTAGCACATCGCTCGATTCGACCCTTCGTCAAGCGTTCGAGCTACGACGTTCAATGCGTACCTTGCCAGTGATCGACAACGCGGGCTACAGCACCGCGTGGGCAAGCAACGATGCCATCCGTGATGAAATCCATCACATTGACCGACGTTTGTCGTCATGGTCAAGGATCGGTTGGTTGCAGAATCGTCGCAATGAAATTCGCCGCCAACTTCACACCTCGCGACGACCGGTTGCGACCGGTTCGCCGCTTTCGGATCTCGCCAGCACTTGGTTGGTACGACTTTCCGGTGGTCGCTTAACACAGGTCAATTGGGATTCAGCCGCTCGCGTCGTGACCATTGCGTCGCGTGACGGCGATCGCCGCGAAGAAAGCCATTGCAGCGGAGCCGACCGAGCGATTTCGGTTCTGGCGGTTCGCATGGCTGCTGGCGAACTGTTGCATCGCATCGGTCGTCCCGTCCCATTGGTGATGGAAACGCATCGTGAACTGCTTAGCCAGACACAACCGCGAAACGTTCATTCTGTTGACCATCCTATCGCTACAGCGCTGCACGATTACGCCCAGGGTGGTCGCCAAATCGTCATGCTGACCAGCGATCGTCACTTAGCAGATCAGCTGGGTCGTATGGGTGCTCGGCAGTACGAAGTGTTTACCAATCAGACCAGGCACGCTCATCGACCAATCTGGCGGCCTCACTATTCGCCTGAAAACTATGTAGGCCCGCACCCACATACCGACGGACGGTCATCTCTGAATGGAATCGATGATATTAATCGCGATTTCGATATGGCTTGGCGAGAAGCGTATGGCTTCTATGACAACCATTCGCATCAAGGCGGGAGCCACGCAGTCCGAACTGATTTGGCGAACGACGCAGCCGACTATCGTGATGGGTTCTACTTTGCGGATAGCTACACGACAGCGCCGACAAACTCGTCGATTCAATCGGCTTACGGTAACCGAGCGTTCGATCATTCGGAGCACCACACGGAGGGCGGCTCCTTTCGCAAGGAGCCCTCGTTTCGTGGTGAACAGTCTGGATTTCGTCCGGAGGCATTATCTCGTTCAACGGTTGTCTCCGCTTCAGCGAGCAAAGGTGCAGCCCCCAGTTCACCCGTCAGCCCGTTTTTCCTGACAGTCGACAGCCCGATCGACCAAGCTCCGTCGATTGACGCCGTTGCAGCGGCGCGACTTCGCGGTCTTAGCATCACCCACATCACTCACTTGATGCAACACGACAGCAATAGGCTTGCTGATTCGTTGGGTCTAGCCGATGTCGATGCTCGTACGATTCGCCGCTGGCAATCAGAATGTCGGTTGGCATGCCGAGTCCCCCACTTACGCGGCTTTGATGCACGTGTTTTGGTCGGATGCGGAATCCAAACACCAAGCGAACTTGCTTCCATCCATCCCGTCGAACTGTTGCAACGAGTCGAATCGTTCTTGGCAACGAATCGTGGGCAACAATTGCTGTTGAGCGGAAGCAGTCACGAACTGTCACGCCTGACAAGTTGGATTGCGACCGCAAATTCGACCCGTGGCGAGTATTCTTTCGACAGTGATCGCTATGAATATGACCAGGACGGTCGACGTATCCGCCGAAACGGTGACCGATCCAGCCTGGGAAGCAGTGAACGAAATTTTGGAAGACGGACTCGCCGACGCGTCAGCGAGAGCTCCCAAGCAGAAGTGTTTGGTGACCGCAATCGACGATCGTCTACTGGTCGTAGTCGCGTAAGCAGTCGGCGTGATCGTGATTATCGTGATCGCGATCCACGACAGACGCATCGATACGGGATTCGAAACGCTGAAGAAGAAACCCGAGACGATATCATTGATGGTTACGTCGCTGATTACCCTGGCAATCGTGAACGTCGCAGTCGCTCTGGCAGTGCCAATGGCTCCGGTTCAGGAAGCGGTTTTGGATCAGGATCGGGATCGGGTTCAGGTCGTGGAAATGGATCAGGAAGTGGCAGCGGGTCAGGAAGCGGACGCTCGCGTCGCTCATCGTCACGATCAAATGGTCGTGGCCGCACCGTGGTCAGCTATCGCAATCGTGAATCCACCAATCGCGAAAATCGTGATCGGGAATACACCGACCGTGAACCTCGCGAACGCCGTGAATACGTCCGCACTGAACGGGAACCTCGCACCGAACGGGAACCTCGCACCGAACGGGAACCTCGTGCTGAACGGGAGTCACGAAATGACGAGAATCGCGAGCGGGAACTCCGTTTCTACCTACAACGTGACAGCCCCGTCGTTGACGCTCCGTCAATCGGCTCACGAATGGCGGCTCGTCTAGAAGCGATTGGAATTCACACCGTTGATGATTTGCTGACCGCAGATCCGGATACAGTCGCCGAGGAATTGAACCACCGTCGAATCGATGCGGAAACGGTGTTGCAATGGCAGCAGCAAGCGACACTGGTGTGCCGCGTTCCCATGCTGCGAGGACACGATGCACAACTTTTAGTTGCCGCTGAAATCACTTCCGCTGAAGAATTGGCTGTCCAAGAAGCTGGCGAGCTGTTTGCAATGATCGATCCTATCGCACGTAGCAAAGAAGGGAAGCGGATCATTCGCGGTGGCAAGCTGCCCGACATGGAAGAAATTGTCGAATGGATCAGCTATTCCCAACACCACCGAGCTCTCAAAGCCGCTTAAACGGCTCTGTCACGCTACAATGCAACCCGGTCGGAAACAGTTGTTTCCGGCCGGGTTCTTTTTTTACACGTGACTTCAATGGGTGATTTTGATGGATGCAATGGACATACTCGGAGCATTATTGGGAAAAAAGTCTGGCTCCGGTGGCATTGGCGGCAAGATTTTGAAAGACATGATGGGCGGCGCTGCTCGCCGAAAATCACCTCCAAGCCGCCAAGCCAACGGCCCACAAATGGGACGTTCAAGGTCTTCCGGTCGTCCTCAGTCGATTGGTGAGGCAGCCCATTCATTGGAGGAGTTGCTTGGCGTCAGTGACGATCACCATCGACAGAATCGAAGCACGCGAACATCAAACCGCGCCCCGAACAGCCCAGCGGCATCTAGCCCAGCAC
>CAYVAN010000020.1:4449-17500 GCA_964449225.1 uncultured Rhodopirellula sp. | reverse complement strand
CCGCAGTGGACTCCGCCCGAAAAGGAACAGCTTGACGAACAAGCAAAGGTGTTGATCCGAGCAATGGTCAGCGCAGCAAAATCGGACGGCCAAGTCACCCAAGAAGAACAGAACGCGATCGTCAAGCAATTGGACCACCTCAGCGAAGAAGAGATTCAATTCCTTCGTCAAGAATTCGCCAAACCCGTAGACGTTCGCGACCTAGCCTGGGCAGTTCCGCAAGGCATGGAAGAACAGGCCTATCAGATTTCCTTGATCGCCATCGACTTGGATGACCAAAAAGAAGCCAACTATTTGGCCGACTTGGCCCACGGCTTACGTTTATCACCAGCTCGTTGCAACCAAATCCACCAACGTCTCGGCGCACCGGCAATCTTCAAAGCCTAATGCATCGCTAAATGGTTGGCGATCGCATCGACGAATTGCGGTAGGTCTAACGGGCCTCGGCTTGTGATCAACTTGTCGTCCACAACGACGGGCGCGTCGACCAACGTTGCGCCTGCATTTTCAAGGTCAACCAGCATCAATGGCCAACTTGTTGCTTTCTTACCAGCGACGACTCCCGCAGAAATTAGCACCTGCGGACCGTGGCAAATGGCGCTGATCAGTTTTCCGTCTTGCTGCATGTCTTGAACAAACTTGATGACTCGCGGATCTCCTCGAAGCAGATCCGGATTCCATGCTCCACCGGGAATAATTACCGCGTGGTAATTGGATGGATCGGCGTCACTGATCCAAACATCAACGGGACACCAGCCCGCCGGTTCAATGAAACGAATGGTCATAATGTGCGACTGGCGTATCGCAGGCATCACAATTCCAAGTGGACCGATGTCGGACGATTCGGGCGCGACCACGTCAACGGTTGCTCCCATTTCGCGAAGCTTCCGCAGCGGAATTGTTAATTCGATTTCCTCCACTCCATCGGTTGAAACGATCGCGATTCTCTTGCCTTGTAGAAACGTTTGGTTCTCGTCGCGTCCCAAAAAAGCGAGCAGGTTGCGATTGGCGTCGTCAGGGTAACTCAACAACAGATTCGTATTGAGCGAAGGCACCAGTGATGTGGCCGCAGTGGACTGGGCCTGCGCGATCGTATCTTGTGATTCAAGTTGCCGACTCATATTTGTTTCCCCAATAGATTTTGTGATGACATGACGACTCAACCGGTGAATCTTAGACATTGGAAGCTTCAAGTCGATGCAAACCGATTGATCAGAGCAACGTTATCGGCAAGTCGCCCATCAACATATCACCCAGCTCACCTAACAGATTGTCTTTGTCTTGATTAACGCCGGTAGAGGATCTCAACTTTTGATTTTCAGCCCTCGAACAGATGGTATTCGACGAAAGAATCTTTGCTAAAAACAATACGATCAATAACGTACCAAACAGTTTCAGCTAAACTTCTTTTTCCCAACGTAACACGACTCGCGATTCAATGTTCCACTGAGATATCGATATCCCTACTGCCCGTTACGTCTCACCCACACAGTTTTCGAAAGCAACGGCGAAGGCCTACATTTGACTGAACTGCCGGTCACTGAAGTATTACCAGATATCATCACTGCTTTGGCAAAGGATCAAGCGGTGGTGCTTCGCGCACCGCCGGGTGCGGGCAAGACCACAGCAGTGCCGCCAGCAATTCTTCGTTCCGGTTTGGTCACCGGCAAAACACTAGTGATTCAACCCAGGCGCCTAGCGGCGAGAACTGCCGCGACCAGGCTTGCTTATCTTCTAGATGTCACGCTCGGCGATGTAGTCGGCTATCAGGTGCGGTTCGATAACCGCACCCGCCCCAACACGTCATTGATCGCAATGACAACGGGCATTCTGCTGCGTCGACTGCAGTCCGACCCGCTGCTGGAGGATGTCGGTTGCGTGATTTTGGATGAGTTCCATGAACGCAGTGTCGAACTCGATCTGGCACTCGGGATGTTGTCACGAATCCGCAGCACGTTGCGACCAGAATTAAAACTAGTCGTGATGTCAGCGACGTTGGACCCGGCGCCCATTGTTAAGTTCCTGTGCAGCGAATCCCTTAACGGAGAAATCATCGACGGAGAGAGCATCGACGGCGAGATCTTTCAAAAAGCAGTCGCGATTGAAAGCGAAGGACGAAGTTTCCCGGTCCAAACCAGCTACGCTGACACGATCTCGCAGGAGAGAATGGAAACGCAAGTTCTACAAGCGACGCAACGTGCGCTGATGCAAACGAATGGCGATGTACTGGTGTTCCTGCCAGGCGTTGGCGAAATTCGTCGATGTCAAACGGCACTGATGGATTTGTTTGCAGATCCTACGGATGAACGTTCACCTGAAATTCATCTGCTCTACGGCGAACTTCCAGCGAACAAACAAGATGCAGTCTTGTCGCCTTCGCCACGACGGAAAATTATCCTCGCAACCAATGTCGCTGAAACGTCGATCACGATTGACGGCGTGACCGCCGTGGTTGATAGCGGCCAAGCCCGCGTCATGCTATTCGACCAAAACCTCGGTCTTCCCAAGTTGCAAATACAACCAATATCAAAAGCGTCTGCGGACCAACGTGCGGGTCGAGCCGGACGAACCGCACCGGGAATCGCGTATCGGCTATGGCCAAAACCAACGCATCGAAGCCGCCCGGAACGCGACATGGCGGAAATTGAAAGATGTGATTTTTCGGGTCCGATGCTGATGCTTAACGCATGGGGCGAACGTGATCCAAGTGACTTTCCTTGGTTAACTCCGCCGCCACCGCATGCCATCGTTAATGCAAAAAAGCTGTTACTAGGTTTGGGGTCGATCAGTGCCACAGGGAAAATCACGAGTCTCGGGCAGCAGATGTTGGCTTTGCCTTTACCTCCTCGGTTGGCGCGTTTTGTGATTGCGGCTTGTCGACTGGGTAATACGACGGACGCATCCATTGCAGCAGCGATCCTGACCGAGCGTGATCCGTTCCGAGGTTCAGCGCTTTCATTCGGTGATCGAATCAAAACTCTTCAGGATTTTGATCGTGGACGAACGAGATTGGATCAAGCCTATGCTGCCAAGAATGTTTTGCGTGTCGCCAAACAAATACAAAAACAATTGCCGAAGGAGCTTGTGAAGTCGTCGCCGATCGATGATCCCAACGGATTGCAAAAATCACTTCTCGCAGCCTATCCCGATCGGCTCGCGAAACGTCGCGATCATGATCTCCAGAAAGGGGTCATGGTAGGTGGACGTGGTGTTACGTTTGGTAAAAACATCGCGACTGGTGATCAGGATTTGCTGTTGTGTTTGGATGTTGATTCGGCGGGCACCGAAGCCAAGGTGCGGTTAGCGGTCGCGATCAACGAAAGCTGGTTGCCATCGGAATCAGTCGCCACGACGGACGAACCTTTCTTCGATACAGGGTTGCAGGCAGTGGTAACGCGACGACGCCGCAAGTTCAGCGATTTACTGCTTTCCGAATCGCCGATTAAGTGTGAACCGAATGATGATGTTGCCACAATTTTGGCCGAGGCAGCTGGGCCAAACATCGACCGCATTCTTGCAAGCGTGTCGAAGGAATTAACCCACTGGATTGATCGAGTCGCGTTCGTTCATCGCAACATGCCTGAACTAGAATTGCCGGTGATTGATGCGAACGTGATCGGCGAAGTGCTGATGACGCTGTGCCAGAGTCGGACGAAAATATCGCAATTGCATCAAGCACCGTGGTTGGACCTTTTGCGTGGTCAGCTTAGCTATCAGCAGAACCAATTGGTTGACCAGCACGCCCCCGCACGACTTCAATTGCCCAGCGGAAATTCAACGGCAGTGGTTTACGATGACGGTAAGCCGCGAGTGGAGGTTCGTATTCAAGAGCTCTTTGGATTGACAACGACGCCACGGATCGCAGGAGGTCGCGTACCAATCACGCTCCATCTGCTTGGCCCCAATTATCGGCCGCAGCAAATCACAGACGATCTTGAAAATTTTTGGGCTGAAACATACACGCATGTTCGCAAGGAACTTCGCGGTCGTTATCCCAAACATCATTGGCCCGAGGATCCAGCACATGCCAAGGCGACGCCAAAAGGTTTGAAGCCTAGGAATAGATAAGATGAGTTCAACTTGGCCGGATTGCTCGGATTGCCCGTTGAAAATGATCCCGTTCGACTCAGTCGGCATACTGCTTGGACGTGACTGGCAAAGTGGTCGGCAATTCATGATTCAGCGTAGGAGCAGCTTCATTCGGTGCCCGGACCATTTGGCGACAACAAAATCAGTAAATCGTTCTCGGTGAAATTATGGTTGGCTTATTTGGCAGAGGGATCTGTTTGTGGTCTCCGAGTGATTATCTTATTTCTAGTTCTGACATCCATTGAACACCAACCAAAACACAAATGATGAACGCAATGAATTGCTGGTTGCGAACTTGCCTTGTTTACTGCTGCTGGATGCAGACGCTGGGGCTTTTTTTTCCAAGTCACGCCGAAGGCCAACAATCCACGACAACATCTCCCGTTGTTGGACTTAGGACAAGCGATGCGTCGCCGGTGCTTTTGCAGGGCGGGACTGTCATTGCCGACCCAGGATCCGCGCCCGAGTCAAACGACATCCTGATTCGTGGCAACACGATTATGAAGGTCGCCAAAGACATCGAAGTGCCCGCTGGAACGCGGCGCATTGACGTCAGCGGCAAACGAATCTACGCGGGCCTGATCGATGCGATGCGCGAAATCGCGATCGAACCAAGTCAGGTGGACCTTGCGGGCGATTCAACCGGCGCTGGCTATTGGAACAAGAACATTACTCCCAATGTCCAAGCATCCAATGTCGCCAGCCAACCTGATTCAAAACTAGACAAACTTCGCAAGCAAGGTGTAACGGTTCAATTACTGGCACCCAGTGGCGGGATCGTTAAAGGGATGAGTTGCGCCGTGCTGCTGGTCGACCCAAAGCACCCTCAACGGTTGCTTCGCGAAAATGTGTTTCAGCATGCCACGATTACCGTTCCACGTGGCAAGCGTCGCGACACCTATCCAAATTCGCCGATGGGTGCGACCGCTTTACTGCGGCAAACGTTTTATGACGCAATTTGGTACAACGATGCTCAGCGAGCGTGGCGATTATACCCTGGGTTGCCACGCCCCCAGCTAAATGTGTCGCTCGATCAAATTGCCGACACAATCGAATCTGGCACATTCGTTTTTGATGCCGCTAACCAGCGGATGGCGCAGAGAGCTATCGACATTGCCGATGAATTTTCGCTTTCGATGATTTTGCGAGGCAGCGGTCGCGAATACCGTGAATTGGATCGGATCATGGCGGCTGGGAAAGTAATCTTGCTGCCCATCAATTTCCCAGAGGCTCCCAACACGAAAACAGCCCAGTCGATTCGCGAAACACCGCTGGTGGATTGGATGCACTGGCACTTTGCACCGGAGAATCCCGGCCGGCTTGAAAAAGCAAGCATCCCATTCTGCTTGACCACAGACACTTTGGATGACCCAGGTACGTTGCTCGCAAATGTGCGAAAGGCAGTTGATCGAGGCTTGAGTGCAGAGGCCGCCCTGGCTGCATTAACCGTCACACCGGCGAAGGTGCTTGGCATCGATCCGTTTGCTGGTCGCATTGAGGCTGGAATGCTGGCTAGCCTAGTGATTACCGATGGCGATCTGTTCGCTGACAAAACAAAGATTCATGAGACTTGGGTCGCGGGCGAACGTTTCGTGATCGAAAAGAACAGTGATGAAACCCGAAATCCATTCGTTGGAACCTGGAAATTAGAAGTCCCAATTCAGGACGCGACGAAGTCCATGAAGTTGGTCATCGAGAAAAAGAAAAAGTCGCTGTCCGGGAAAATTGCAATGCTCAGCGAACAAAAGTCAGAGGTGACCGAGGACGATGCAGAGAAAAGCAAAGAGACAAAAGAGGAGACAAAAGAGGAAACGAAGGAGGACTCTGTTGCATTAAAAAACCTCATTAGGCAACGCGAGCGTCTGACTACCTCGATAAGAATGGCTGAACTTGACGAGAGTTTCCCATCGGGGAGTTATCAATTGACGATTTTGAACGTCGCTTCAAGTGATAACGAAGCAGACGGTCAAGGATCAGTAACCTTTGCTTCTTTGATTTTCCCTGACGGATCGGTCAAAGACGTAAACCTTGAACGTATCCTTGAAAAAGAAGGTGCTGAGACTGAACCAGAAACCCCAAAGAATGATGAGGGCGAAAAGAATTCGCTGGCATCAAGTACAGACAACGTCATTGACCTGGTCGTCCCGCTTGGTGCTTACGGATTAGCGCAACAACCCGAACAGCTCAAATCGGTTTTATTCCAAAGTGCAACGGTTTGGACATCGGGCCCGGATGGGAGAATCGCGGATTGTGACATTTTGGTTGAACGAGGAAAAATCGTTGCCGTGGGTGTCGACTTGGAATTCGACGATTCATGCAAGGTCATCGATTGCAAAGGCAAGCACATCACGCCGGGATTGATCGATTGTCATTCGCATGCGGCGACCGATGGCGGGATCAATGAATCGGGACAATCGGTGACCGCCGAAGTTCGCATCGGTGATTTCATTGACAATTCCGATATCTCCATTTACCGACAACTGGCTGGCGGGGTGACCACCGCGAATATCCTGCACGGTTCTGCCAATCCGATCGGCGGCCAAAACCAAACGGTGAAGTTTCGTTGGGGTGAGTCGATGAAAGCGATGAAGTTTGCCGATGCACCGGCGGGCATTAAGTTCGCGCTCGGCGAAAACGTCAAACGCAAACGAGGTAGATATCCTGATACACGAATGGGGGTCGAACAGCTTTTGCGAGACCAGTTCCTTGCTGCGAGGCAATACGAAGCTGATCGCCAAGCGTGGGAAGGTGGTGATCGCAGTAAACTACCACCGCGGCGAAATTTGCAGTTGGACGCGATCGTCGAAATCCAAAATGGCCAGCGTTGGATTCACTGCCACAGTTATCGGCAAGATGAGATTACCGCGACGCTGGATGTGCTGGATGAATTCCATGTCAAAATCGGAACGCTTCAGCATATCTTGGAAGGCTACAAAGTGGCCGATCGCATTGCCAAGCATGGCGCGATGGCTTCATCATTCGCGGATTGGTGGGCGTACAAGTACGAAGTCTATGACGCAATTCCCTACAACGGTGTTCTGATGCACGACGCAGGCGTGGTGGTATCGTTCAATAGCGACGATCCAGAATTGGCGAGACACCTCAACACCGAAGCCGCCAAGGCAGTCAAGTACGGCGGTGTTGATGAACTGGACGCACTGAAGTTTGTGACGCTCAATCCAGCCAAACAGCTTCGCATCGAGGACCGGGTTGGTTCGATCAAAGTGGGCAAAGATGCGGACCTGGTCATCTGGAGCGGTCGCCCGCTGTCTACGACAACGCGGTGCGAACAAACTTGGATCGACGGAAAAATGTACTTCTCCGTCGATAGGGACAAGGAACTTCGAGAACGCGACCAAGAGTGGCGAGCTCAGTTGATTCAATTGGCTTCCGGTGCAAAGAAGAAGACAGAACCAGATGGGAAACACGCGAAAGAAAAACCGGATGTCCCGGAAGAAAATCGCTGGCTTCGGTATGACGAATTCTGCAACGCAGGCGGGCGGCAAATGTCGCAACAAATGGAGGCACAGCAATGAACCGTTTCGGCTTCTTTATTATTTTCCTGGTCATGATTGGCGGCCCATCGGTTGCTCACGACCAGATCCCAGGTGGCCCACAATCGCGGCCCATCTTGATCAAAAATGCAACGATTCATCCCGTTGACGCTGCGGTCATTCCCAATGGTTTTGTTCTGTTTGATGACGGTCGCATTGTTGCAGTGGGCGCGAAGATCGACAGCGATATCGACATACCCAAAAACACGAAGATGATCGACGGAACTGGCAAGCATGTTTATCCCGGGCTGATTGAATCGATGACAGACCTGGGGCTCCGCGAAGTTGCCGCCGTGGACGTGACGGTGGACCGAACAGAAACCGGTGATTTGAATCCGAATGTTCGATCATGGGTCGCCGTCAATCCGGACAGTGAACTGATTCCGGTGGCAAGAGCCGGTGGAGTGTTAATCGCTCATGTGTCGCCCGGTGGGCCGTGGATCCGAGGGCAAACATCAGTGATGCAGTTGGATGGATGGACCGCAAAGGAGATGAATTTGAAATCACCCGCAGGTCTGTCGGTCAATTGGAATTGGATGATGCCGACCGATAAGGATGCGAAAAAACAAGCTGACAAACGCAACAAGAAACTAGACGACTTAGATGAACTGCTCGACCGCGTCCGTCGCTACGGGGAAGCCGAAACAGCTTCACCTGAACGATCGGTAAGTGATGTACGGTTGGAGGCAATGTTGCCAGTTGTTCGTGGTGAACAACCGATGTTTGTGGAGGCCAATCGTCGCGATGTGATTGAATCAGCGGTGGCTTACTCGGTGAAAAACGATCTTCGCATTGTGATC
This sequence comes from uncultured Rhodopirellula sp., assembly GCA_964449225.1. Classification (GTDB taxonomy): domain Bacteria; phylum Planctomycetota; class Planctomycetia; order Pirellulales; family Pirellulaceae; genus Rubripirellula. The sequence goes on along the minus strand of CAYVAN010000020.1, from coordinate 9,057 downwards.
TATGGCGGGTACGACGCGGCACAGTGTGCTGATTTGCTTTGCGAGTACAACGTTCCCGTGATTGTTTCGGCAACCTACCGATTGCCGCTGTACCGGCATGATGCCTATGACGCCGCCTACACGTTGCCAAGTCGGCTAAAAGAAGCGGGCATTCTGTTTTCGATCGCTGGTGAAGGCCCAGGTTACCCCGGCGGTTCGTCCAACACCCGCAATCTGCCTTACCATGCCGGTTGTGCGGTTGCTTACGGTTTGTCGCGAGAAGACGCCGTTCGCTCGGTAACATTGTCGGCTGCGAAAATCCTTGGTATCGACGACCGGGTGGGATCGATCTCGGTTGGCAAAGACGCAAGCTTGATCGTTTGCGATGGGGACATTCTGGAAACGGAATCCAATGTTAAGCTTGCGTATCTGCAAGGTCGCGAAGTTGATTTGACAAGTCGTCACACGATGTTGTTTGAAAAGTATCAGCAGAAATACCGGCGAAAACCTAAAGGCGATTGATTCCTTGACCTCCAACACAATCGCAACGGAAGTACTGGTTCGAGTCTCGAACCTGACTCGCCAAATCGGCGAAACGATCTTACTTGACGATGTCTCGCTTTCGATTCAATCGGGACAATGCTTGGGGCTGACTGGCGAAAGTGGCAGCGGTAAATCAAGCCTGCTACGATCGATCGCCATGCTGGATCCAGTCGACGCGGGAAGCGTCGAGGGTTTCGCCGCAATGATCAGCGGCGCAGATGTGCCGAGCTATCGTCGCAAGGTCGCTTACGTCAGCCAGCGTCCATCCATGGTGGCGGGCACCGTGGAAGACAACCTTCGTCTACCGTTTGAACTTGGCAGCAGTTCGCGAGTGTTTAATCAAAAGGCTGCGATTGACATTCTGGAATCACTGGGCCGGACAAGTTCGCTGCTGGAACAGGATGCGAATCGACTAAGCGGGGGCGAGCAGCAATCGGTGTCGCTGACGCGGACATTACTGGCCGAGCCACAGATATTGCTACTTGACGAACCGACCGCATCGCTTGACCCAGCGGCGACTGAACTGGTGGAGCGGGTCTTGCTGGACTGGAAAAACTCAGAAGGATCGCGAGCATGGATTTGGACGAGCCATGACGCCAATCAGATTGCCAGAGTTTCAAGTCAAGTCTTTCGAATGCGAGCGGGAAGATTGATCCATGGATGATCTAATGCTGAGCCCGCTGGAGGTTTCGATTGCTGCCTTGTTGTTGGTCGTCAACGTGTTGGCGTCATGGTGGCTACGGCTTGGGCTGGGAAGGCAAATCGCGTTGAGTGCTGTGCGAATGGTCGTCCAGCTTTCGCTGCTGGGATTGGTGCTCAAGCAGATCTTTGCACTGGCCAGTTTTCCGCCGGTGATGTTGTTGGCGGCAGCGATGACGATCATCGCCGGATTGTCATCGGTCAGTCGAATTGAAAATCGATATCCGTCGATTCACTTCACTGCGATCATCTCCGTTTGGGCCAGTAGCTGGCTTGTCACGGCCGTGATGATCACCGCGATCGTCCGACCAACGCCCTGGTATTCGCCACAGATCGTGATCCCGTTGTTGGGCATGGTGCTGGGCAATTCGTTGACGGGCATTTCGCTGGCGATGGATCGGTTTGTTTCAGAGTTGAAGAACCGACGCGGCGAAGTCGAAATGCGTTTGACATTGGGTGCGACCCGGTGGGAAGCGACCCGAGAGATTTTTGCGGCCTCGGCAAGAACTGCGATGGTGCCGATTCTGAACACGATGTCGGTCGCTGGCATTGTCAGCATTCCGGGAATGATGACCGGTCAGTTGCTAGCTGGCGCGCCGCCGATTCAGGCGGTTCAGTACCAAGTCATGATCATGTTTGTGATCGCGGCAGCAATTGCGATTGGTGTAATGATTGCACTTATGATTTCATTTTACCGAGTGACGACCGCCGATCATCAACTGCGAATCTAGAATCATTCAAGAACCATGCGTAGCTGATCCTGCCAGACAACGGGGTGTTCGGTCAGGGCCAATCAGTTTTTCAAGTTGGGCAATGTCGCTCGGCTTTCCGAGCCGACAGCGCAATCGGCTCGGAGAGCCGAGCGACAATGGGGAACACTCCAAAGTGAAAAAGTGATTTGCCCTGGGTGTTCGGTGCAGGGCGAATGAGGTTTCAATCTGGGGGTATCGCCAGTGAGTAGCGATCGCCGCGTCGACGCTGGGTTTCCCTGCAATCGCCGAAGCTCTGCGCGAGCTTCGCAACGGCGAAACAGCGGATTCAGAGCAGTCAGAATTGAAAGTAGACGAACGGTCGGAAACCTTGCGGTGCGTAAAGCAGTAGACACCAAATCATGATGCCGACGGCGACCGGTGCGTACCAACGATCCGCTGGCAAACGCATCATTGGGCGCAGTGACGTTCGCCATGCGAGGTGTTCGATGATCATGCAGCCAAGCGCTGCGATGGCCAACGGCGGCAACCACAAGATCCCGTCTGCGAGCGTGAATACCTGAGCGTAAACCAACATTGCCGTGTCCAGATTCTTGCTGCGAAAGAGCACCCAGCCGGACAGAACGATCCCCATCACCATTAGCCCACCAAGCAACTTGGGTAGTCGCATCGGGATCGCTCGTTCGATCGCAAGTGCGATCCCATGCAGCAAACCCCACAGCACAAACGTCCATGCTGCACCGTGCCACAATCCACCCAGGGTCATTGTGATGATTAGGTTGCGGTAAGTCGTCAGCTTTGTGCCGCGATTGCCGCCCAGCGAGATGTAAAGGTAATCACGAAGCCAACGCGAAAGCGTCATGTGCCATCGATGCCAAAAATCGGCCATCGAAGTGGCTAAATAGGGGTGCCTGAAATTGGCGGGGAAGCGATAGCCCAACATCTTGGCCACGCCGGTCGCAATGTCGGTGTAGCCGCTAAAGTCATAGTAGATTTGACCGGCGTAGGCGAGCACCGCGATGCTGACCGTTGCGCCGTGATAAAGTTCGGGGCCAGCAAAAACAACATCGACCATTTCACCCAAACGATCGGTAAGCAAAACTTTTTTGACCAAACCTCGAAGCATTTGCTGGAAGCCGCCGTAACATCGCCTGCGTGAAAAGCTTGGCATCGTCGCCAATTGCGGCAGCAGTTCGCGTGCTCGCACGATCGGTCCCGCAACTAACTGCGGAAAGAACGCAACATAAAGTGCGAAATCTAGGATGCTGTTCGTGGGAACGAGTTTTCGGCGATAGACATCAATCGTGTAGCTGAGCGTTTGAAAGGTGTAGAAAGAAATCCCGACCGGCAAAATCAAACCCAACGTTCCGCTACCAAGTCCCGCGCTGTCAAAGATCTGCCTCGCCGAATCGATGAAGAAATCTGCGTACTTGAAACAAGCCAAGATGCCGAGATTTACAAAGACGCTGACCGCCAGCAATGCTTTGCGAAGTGAATGGCGTTCACTCCGGTGCATCGCCTTGGCTACGATGAAATCGACCACCGTGGACAGCAACAGCAGTCCACAAAAGCGATAATCCCAATAGGCGTAAAAGTAATAGCTGGCGAACAGCAGGATCAAGTTTCGGACCAAGCGTGTTCGAGCAGACCAGACGAGCGTCAGCACCGCCACGAAGAAGATCAAAAACTCAGCTTGAGTGAACGCCATTGCCCGACTACCGATTCTCGCTTTGAAGAACCTCGCAAATCGCATCGGTGACGATGCGATTCCCAGTCACATTCAAATGCCCCGATCCGAACCGACCGTTATGAAATCCGTGCGGCCAATCGTTTCGCTGAGCCGATTCGCGCAATCGTTCCCGCAGATCGATCACTTGAATCTGCTCAAAGTTGGCAGCAATCTGCAAGCGTGAAAATGATTCATAATCGCTGTCTTTGGTGACGATCTGGTTCGCCATCACACGGGGCAATTGCGGTGCGTACAGAATAATGATCGGCTGGCTGGATGTTTGCTTGATCGATTGCAGAACGCTGTTCCAGTCGGTGGGTGATGGCAATTCCCGAAGTCCCGGCTTTAGCCGATTCGGCTGTTGACCGATCTCTGGCGTGGCGGCTAAAGCCTGGACTCCAACCTTCAATCGTAGTCTTCGTGGTGTGACGCCATCGGCCTGAGTGAGAAGGTTTCGCGCAGCGTGGATGGCAAAATCGGGCAACCAACGAACCATCGCATTCGTTCTCGGAAGCTGAGGCGGTTCCGGATTCGGATGTACTGCAGCCGCTAAGTCGGACAGTTCGGTGATCAAGAGCAGGTGCTTTGAAACGCCCAGCTCCTTTTCCGCGAACGGAATTTGCTTCAGCCAGTCCTTCGCGGTATCTCCGCTGCGAGCGAGTGGTATCACGACCAAGCGGTTAGCTGCCCTAGCGTTTGCGAGTTCGAAGATCTTCTGATCGTCGTCGACGCAAACGCCTTCGGCTTGCGAATCACCCCAGAGCGCGACCGATTGTTTTCCCGAAGGAACTTCAACCGTTGATGACTGCCCAACGATTCCGAAACGGCCGATCGCTGAGGTCGCGTATCCTTCACTTCGCCAGCGATAGGATTCGCCAGCGGGGAGTGTCAGAACGCCGCGATTGATCTCACGCGGCAGATAGCTGCGAACAAATAGCGGCGAAGAGA
>CAYVAN010000020.1:0-4382 GCA_964449225.1 uncultured Rhodopirellula sp. | reverse complement strand
CGGTGCCAACGATAAGTCCGATGGTCCAACGCGCGATCATGGTGTCCGCACTTTCATCTTGCCTGCACTAAGCTGTGAATCCCGCTAGGTGTCACGATGGTGCTGCGCCGCGTGATAACGCTACACCTCGGTGACCGTGACGGTCTTCATGATGTCACCACCTTCGATGGCATCGATGACATCTTGGCCTTCGATCACTTTGCCGAACACGCTGTGTCGGTTGTCCAGGTGAGGCTGGGCTTCGTGAGTGATGAAGAATTGTGACCCGTTGGTATTTGGGCCTGCGTTAGCCATCGACAAAACGCCTGGGCCATCGTGTTTCAGTTCAGGATGAAATTCATCCTCGAACTTATAGCCGGGGCCGCCGGTTCCGTTTCCATCGGGGCACCCACCCTGGATCATAAAGTTGGGAATGACACGGTGAAAGGTTAGGCCGTCGTAGTAGTTCTTTTCGCAGAGTGTTTCAAAATTCTGAACGGTCTTGGGTGTCTTGTCGTCGAACAATTCAATCTTGATGACGCCTTTGTCGGTGTCAAAGGTTGCAACTTTCATGGGTCTCTTTAGTTTTAGTGGTAAATGGTTGACGAGTGATTAATTCTCGTCAGAGGATTCGAGGGCTTCGTTGGTGACATCGCCCGCTTCAATCATGTCTGCATCGAATTCCAACGATGATTCATCGGGAGCTTCGATTTCTAGCGGGATTGATTCGCCATCAGATGTGACCAATCGTGCCGAGCGGATCACGGCGTTGTCGCCACCACCAGCGCCCTGCTGGATGAAAACCGTACCGCTGCCTTTGCTGCCGACGATTTCAAACGGCAACTCTGGTGTTCCGCCTGGATCCTGGTTTTGAGCATTCTCCACCAATGCAGAGAAACTCATTGAGAATGATTCGATATCACCAATCTGCTCGACAATGACCGGGTTGTCTTCGATCTGTGTTTGGAACTGGGTGGCCAGCATGCCCATCCCAAATTGCATGGTCATAAACATGCCGCCGCAACAAACCAGGCCAAGGACCCCCATTCCGCCCAAGCATCCGAGCAACCAAAACATCTTGCCCTTGGATTTTTTGGATGGTGGGCCGCCCGCCATCGGACCGTTGCCCATCTGATTGGGACTGTTTGGATTCCCGGCGAACGGGTCGTTTGGGTCATTGGACATGCTTAAATCCTTATCGAAGCGAGCTTCAGGTCGAAGAATAGCCGTCGTTAACCGCCCTGGATCGATCAGGATACAAGGCTCTGAACAAGAACTGCTCTCATGACTGAAAACGGTCCGTTCCGGTTGGCAACGGCTTGATCGAATGATTAGAGCAATGCGACGGACGTTTTCATAGTTGGTTGACTGCAAAGACTTGCGCACCGGCTAAGGCGATGATTTCACCCCGAAAAAGCGTGTTTCGCCAGACGAGCTGCCGCAAAACCGTTTTGTTCCGAAGCGTTTGACATGCAAGCAAAGTATGACTTTCGCTGACCGAAATTTAGGTTACTTTAATGGTCGTGAGCTTGAAACGAGTTTGAGTTCATAAATTTGCCAATTCATTGATCCACCAACGGTGTTCAACGATCTCGATTTCAAGAATGGCAAATACCTGGGTGGTAGGTAGAAAAGTCGCAGGAGGCACTGGTTAATTCGTTTTAGTTTGCTCGCCTTCATTCGACCCGGCGTTAGGTTCGAGACAAGTACCAGGCGGTAGGCTCCGGTCACACTTCATCTGATTTCTTAAGGGGGAATCTACTCTATGACCAAATGCAAGTTGGAATACATCTGGCTCGACGGCTACAAGCCCACCCAGAGTTTGCGTGGCAAAACCAAGATCGTGGAAGACTTCAGCGGCAAGCTGGAAGACTGCGAAGTTTGGTCGTTCGATGGTTCGTCCACGGAACAAGCCGAAGGCGGCAGCAGCGATTGCTTGTTGAAGCCGGTTTTTGTTTGCCCTGATCCGGGTCGCATTGGCGATGGCTACATCGTGATGTGCGAAGTGCTCAACGCCGACAAGACTCCTCACGAAACCAATGGTCGCGCGACCATCGAAGATGACGACAACGATTTCTGGTTCGGGTTCGAGCAGGAATACGTTCTAATCGATATCGAAACCGACAAGCCGGTTGGATTCCCACACGGTGGTTACCCGGGGCCACAGGGACCGTATTATTGCAGCGTCGGAGCGAGCAATGCGGTTGCTCGTGACATGATCGAAGAGCACTTGGAAATGTGCCTGCAAGCTGGCCTGAATGTCGAAGGCATCAATGCCGAAGTGATGTTGGGGCAGTGGGAATACCAGATCTTTGCCAAGGGAGCCGCCGAAGCTGGCGACCAAATCTGGATTTCTCGATACTTGCTCGAGCGAACCGGCGAGAAGTACGGCATCAAAGTCGACTATCATTGCAAGCCCGTCAAAGGCGACTGGAATGGCAGCGGCATGCACGCGAACTTCAGCAACACGACGCTGCGAACTTGCGGATCGAAGGAAGTGTACGAGCAGATCTGCCAAGCGTTTGAGCCTCGCGTCAAGGAGCACATCGACGTCTACGGTGCTGATAACGAGCAACGCTTGACCGGCCTGCACGAAACCCAGCGAATCGATGAATTCAGCTACGGCATTTCCGACCGCGGTGCTTCGATCCGAATCCCGATCGCGACTGTGGAAAAGGGCTGGAAGGGCTGGCTAGAAGATCGCCGACCCGCATCCAACGCAGACCCGTACAAGGTCGCCGCCGAAATCATCCGCACGGTCAAGACCGCTGGCGTTGCTGTCTAAGGCATTCAGATTCAGTTACCAAGCTTGCTCGGCTGGTCTTTCAAATTGGAAGATCAGCCGAGTTTTTTTGTGCCCGCTCGCTCCGCATCGTAAATGCGAGATGACGACTGATTTTATCAGCGCCAAGCACTGCGATTGCTTGACCAGCACTGCGATGAATCGAGCTGGGGCCGACTAAGATCCTAATGCAACCGGCTACCGGCGGCACTCACGAAAGCGAGAAATACGCAGGGCAACTCAGTTCTTGAAGATGGGCAACTTACAATCTAGCGGAATGTCGCGAGCCATCCGGTAAATCAGGCACCGAGCGGCTCGCGCCGCTTCGTTACAGGGCAACCCAGCTTGAAAAGGTGATTAGCCCTGCCAGGAATGCGCAGGGCAAATCACTTTTTCACTTTGGAGTGTTCCCCATTGTCGCTCGGCTCTCCGAGCCGATTGCGCTGTCGGCTCGGAGAGCCGAGCGACATTGCCCAACTTGAAAAACTGATTTGCCCTGCAGGAATACGGCCGCCAGTAGTTCGCGAGATTAGGTTTGCCCTATACTCCTGGGATGACAGAATCCCCGATTATCCTTTCTGCGACAGACGCTGACTTACCACGCCAGATCCCAGCTGGCCTGGAGCGTTACACGGGTTTTCGCGAGATGGCCGCGGGTGGTTGTTCGCGTTTACGTTCGTGCTTCGACCGCGTCACAGGCCGAACGGTGGCAATGAAATCGCTCACGCTAAAAAGCTTGCTTGACCGTCGCGAGCGGCGGCGTTTGCTGCGGGAGGCTCGCATTACGGCTCAATTGCAGCATCCCAACACCGTTCCCGTGTATGACATTGGCGAAGACGACAAAGAAGGTGTTTACTTTGTCATGAAGCGAATTTCGGGCGAAAACCTGTTCGAGATTCTCAAGCGGATTGCCCGGGGCGACGAAGCGACGATTGCTGCGTACCCGATTACTCGGCGAATCGACATTGTCGCTGACGCCTGCCAAGCGCTCGCCTACGCTCATGCTCGAGGCGTTATCCACCGGGATGTCAAACCCGAGAACATCTGGGTGGGAAATTTTGGAGAAGTCATCTTGCTGGACTGGGGCGTTGCGAAGGTCTGGGGGGCGGTCGATGATGAGGCCCCCGTGCGGCAGAGCACCTTAAAACCGTTTGACGACACTGAACCCCAGCAAACCTCCACACTGACCGCTGGCGGGCAGCGGCCGGGCACACCGCTGTACATGTCGCCCGAACAAATTCGTGGAAATCGCAGCATCGACGAGCGAAGTGACATCTTCAGCGCCGGGGTGTGCCTTTACGAATCGCTTGCGGTTCGCGAACCGTTCCGTGGCAAAAATGTCGATGAGACGTTCGCGAATATCACAGGGAAAGAGGTCGATCCACCTAGCGTGATGTCGCCGCAAGCCGGGATTCCGGAATTTGCTGACAGTACCGTGATGCGCGCGATGCAGAAAAACCCGGGTGATCGGTTTCAATCGATGCGGGAAATGCTGGCGGCAATCCGGCCGGAAGGCTGAAATTGCCACGATAACGCTGACTTTCTGTTTTCCGGGCGTTTTCAGGCTGAAAGTATTGATTCCATCTTGTCGCGTTGGCACGGATCGCTACACTCTGCCCTT
>CAYVAN010000019.1:0-32576 GCA_964449225.1 uncultured Rhodopirellula sp. | reverse complement strand
ATCTTGGCCATCAAGGGGCGAATCAATGATGACTTTTTCAACGCTGCCGACTCGAGATTGATTCCATGCAAATGCAATCTGTTGCTGGATCTGCATAATCTCGCCCTGCCTCGCCAGCGCGACTTCGCTGGGCACTCGATCTGGCAATTTGGCTGCTGGTGTGTCTTCTTCGACTGAATAGGTAAACACACCAAGATGTTCAAACTTTTGCTTCGCGACGAAATCGCAAAGTTGAGCATGGTCATCATCGGTTTCGCCGGGGAACCCCGAAATGAGCGTTGTCCGCATGATCAAATTATCGATTCGCGAACGAAGATTGCCAAGAATTTCTTCCTGAAGCGATCGTGTTGTTTTGCGCGCCATTCGTTTCAACATGAAATCACTGGCGTGCTGTAGCGGCATATCAATGTAGGGCAGGATTCGCTGACTGCCCGCCAAGGTGTCGATCAGACGATCGTCAATGTACATCGGATAGAAATACATCAGCCGAATCCAATCGATTGAATCGATCTTATCCAGCTCGGTCAACAATTCGGTCAGCTTAGGTTGTCCGTAAATATCCTTGCCGTAATAAGTCGTATCTTGGGCAACGATTACGACTTCACGAACACCGCTATCACCAAGGCGTTTCGCTTCATCGACCACTTGCTCAATCGGTTTGCTGTAATGCTTCCCTCGCATTTTTGGGATCGCACAAAACGTGCAAAGCCGATCACAACCTTCGCTAATTTTCAGGTAGGCAAAGTGCCGAGGCGTCACGGCGCGGCGAACGGCATCGGAAAGAGGACGAATCGGTGCTGGGCGGAAAACCTTTTCCTGCTCTTCGACGCCAGCCTGCAAACGATCGATCACGGAAACGATTTCATTTCGCCCAAAGACACCGATCATCGCATCGATTTCTGGACGGGCTTCCAGCAACTTGCCTTGTTGTCGTTCGGCCAAACAACCCGTCACAACCACGCTGCGAATCTTTCCTTGTTTTTTCAAGGCAAGCATTTCGTCGATCGCGCCGAAAGATTCTTCTCTTGCGGAATCAATGAAACCGCAAGTGTTCACGACTACAAAGTCGGCAGCATCCACCGAATCCACCATCGCGTAGCCGTCTTCATCCAACCGACCCAGCATTTGTTCGGTATCGACCAAGTTTTTCGGACACCCCAGAGAAATGACCGCGTACCGCCCCCGAAGACCGTCTTGATCTGAAAGACTGTCGGGACTGGAATCGGGGCTGGCGGACTTGCGGGCGGGCGCGGCAGAGTCGGTTACGATGGGCAATTGCATTGCGATAGACTCCGCTAAATGCATTGGTTTGTCAACGGTTGCCGAGCGGCGAGCAGGGCAAATCACCAGTTTCAAACTGGGGTCCGTGTCGCCGTAGCGAAGCTCGCGCAGAGCTTCGGCGATTGCGGGGAAGCCGAGCGCCTACGCGGCGATCGTTACCTACTGACGATAACCCATCCTTCAAGAACTGAGTCGTCCTGAAGCGGCGAGAATGCCCTCAATTGTTCGATCAATTCAAGCGGTTGAAACAACATTCTCCGTCGTCGATCCAAATTCAAACATTCGTTCCATTCGGGTCAACCGGAAGACGTCCAAGACCGATTCAGGAACGTCCATCAAAACCAAACGAACACCGTGGCTACGGCTTTTAGAGTTCATTTGAATCAGCCCGTTTAGACCGACACTGCTGATTCGATCGATGCCACCGAAATCAACATTGATGTGATCGATAGGATGAGACCGGCAAATGCCGTTTTCGATCAAATCACTAAAATCATTGACAATGCGTCTCGCAGAATCGAACTGGTTTAAGTCGCTCGATGAGAAGGAAATGAAATTTTCACCACCCTTTCGACAAACTCGCATCAGTTCAACGTGACTCATACATTACTCTCTGATTCAAGGAATCTCTGTGAACTTGAGGTTACTTTGGTGGGCTAAACAACGCAATGTCTTGCGGATTGGCTACGCCCATCCATGATGGCAAGCCAGAGGAGTTGCAACGGCAAACATCGCCTTAACGGCATTCATTCACTCTGCATTGCCGCGTTGCGCCGCTGAAATTACCATTCGATTTTCTCCGAAGAATTCACTGATTGTTCCCGACACAACCCATCGGTCGTCCGAAACATCATTACGCAGGCTAGAGACGATTCGCTGAAGCATAAGATTCTCGGCCAGGATCACCTGACCTTCCACAGACGAGTCCTTTTTTGTGTCGGTGGATGCATCGCGATCAGCGCGAGAACTCGCTAGCCGAGTGGGAAGGTTGACCATCGTTACGGGACCGATCATCCGATTGATGCGGTCAAACCTGACGGCTACGCCGCGTTTGTTTGAAACTTGATCTGTCGCCCTATCAACATCGACCAAACGGCGTAAGTTGGGATTCGATCGAGCCTTTTCATCAAGTTTTCCGCTGAGGAGTTCACCCTTGAGTTGCCGGTGCAACAAAGTCGATTCATCGGGAACGAATGCCCAACGACGACCCAGCATCACAACTCGCCCCGAAGTTGGCGGAACAATCGTGCCTTCCCGGATGACGTGCGCGTTTAAATTTCCGCCAGCACCGTTGGATGACTGAACCGGTTCGCTGGCAATGACTTGACTAGCCATCGGGAAGGCCGCCGCTGTGACCGCCCAAAGACTTACAAAGCAAATGAGTTGACGCGACCTGCCGACCGAAAAACGCATTGGCGACTTGGCCCACCAAAGAATAATTGGCAATAAAAGCATCTACACTTTCCGGTGAAAGAATTCGGCGAGGAAACATAACGCACTTCGTGCGGGAACTAATGCACTTCGTGCGGGGATCGGTCGTGTGTGGATGGGAGGGAAGGTTCCACACACGACCGATCAATCGGTGGCATCGACGCTGCTCTGCGGCAAGCGATCAATCATTTTCAGCAGATGTCCGTAGGCTGCTGTCGCCCTGGTCGCGGGGGAGGGATTCGCAGGACGGCGCCGGACATTGGCGTGAAGCAATCGATCAGGCTTGCGGGGGTCAAGCGTCGATGCGGCGACTCAATTGTGATGGTGCCTTGGAATCACAATTGCGTGGCAGGTGATGACGGTACCCACGGCAATCATTGCCAACCCGAGCCATCTTGGCGGCTTGACTCGTTTCATTGGGCTGGGATGAACCGTCATCATAAAGTTCGTCATCGAACTGTTGTCCGCCACCGGAGTGCTCTTGGTGACGCGAGCCAACATGCGGGTGGTTGGCTCGTTGAGAACAAACGAATCAATCATGCGAAATTGGATCCCGAAAAGGATCAACAAGATGCCAGCTAAAAAGTAGCGATTGCGGTACATCGACATAGCGAGGCTTCATTCCTGGTTAAGATTCTGTCGCGAATGACATCACAGCGACCGTGTTCACCACGGTCCAAAGGAGGCAGCAACTTGGGGTCCATTGCCGTCTACCAAAGAGAATCGGCAACGAATGGGCAATACTTGCTGCGTTCGGAAACATTGCCGGTTGGGCGGCCTGTTCGGATTCGGCAGACCAAATCGATTGCATCGCATCGTTGACGAGCTTGCCGCAAGCTCGTTGCTGTTTGCTTGCCAACAGAAGGCTGGGACGACCTTCGCTACGCTTTTCCAGTGCCCCAACGGTTCCGTTTTTGATCGGGATTGACGTTCCCCCCGTCTGCCGTTCATCCTTTGGCGGATAAGTCGCACTTGCCACCGGTATGCGAGTGACACAAAAAACCTTGGATAAGCAAAAACGCAATGAGCACTGAAATCGAAGTCCGATTGCCCGATGGAACCACGGCCGCACACGCTCCCGAAACGACGCCAATGGACATTGCTCGCGGCATTAGCGAAGGATTGGCGCGCGGCGTGATCGCGGCCGAAGTCGACGGAAAGATCGTTGACTCGTTCCGATCGTTCGGAGAACTCGCAGAAGGTGCTGGTCCGGTTGACCTAAAACTGTTGACCTCTCGCGACGCCGAAGCCCTGGATGTGCTTCGCCATAGCGCCGCCCACGTGATGGCTCGCGCGATCATGCGTTTGTACAAGGGCGTCTCGCTTGCGTTTGGCCCGACCACCGATGGTGGATTCTATTACGATTTTGATTTGGACAAAACGATTAGCGAAGATGATTTCTCGGCGATTGAATCCGAGATGAAAAAGATCATCAAAGCCAAAGAACCGTTCGAACGGTTTTCGTTGCCTCGTGATGAAGCGGTCAAGCTGTGCCAAGACTTAGAACAAGACCTGAAAGTCGAACACATCGAAACAGGATTGTCTGACCACGAAACCCTTAGCTTCTATCGTCAGGGCGAATTTGTGGACCTGTGCCGCGGGCCGCACATCCCAGACGCTGGCAAGATCAAGGCGATCAAGATGATGAGCGTCGCCGGATCGCACTGGAAAGGCGACGTGTCGGGTCGACCGCTGCAACGTCTCTACGGAACCGCTTTCTTTGACAAGAAAGAACTGAAAGCTTATCTGGAACAACTCTAATAAGCAAAACGACGCGACCACAGCGTGCTTTGAAAACAACATGGCCTGTTTTCAATCAGCCCCGACGTCGGCCAAGGTTTGTGCTTGTGGTTGCCCAAGGGAGCCAGAGTTCGTGTTGCCCTGGAAGACTTCCTGCGCAAAGAACTGCTTTCACGCGGCTACGATCCGGTTTACAGTCCACAAATTGGTCGCGTCGAAATGTACGAGACCAGCGGTCACTTTCCTTACTATCGCGACAGCCAATTTGCGCCATTATTCAGCAGCGAAGTCGGCGGATTGCTTGACGCCTGGAGCGAGCGACTCGGTGCGGGCACGCTTTCGGGTGACGATGAAGACAAGCTTATCGCGGCTGCCGAAGTCTTCGGCGTTAAGCTTCCCGATTACAAACCATCGGCAAATGCTGATCGAAAACGCGAAGTCCTTAACGATTGGCAATCCGTTCATGAACGCTACCTGCTGCGTCCGATGAACTGCCCGCACCACTGCCAAATTTTCAAAGCTCAACCGCGTTCGTATCGTCAATTGCCAATGCGACTGTTTGAATTCGGCAGCGTGTTCCGTCACGAACAAACTGGCGAACTCAACGGCATGCTGCGTGTTCGCGGGTTCACGCAGGATGATGCTCATATTTTCTGCACCGCGGATCAGGTCGAAGCAGAATTTCAGGCGACGATTGAATTGACTAGCTTTGTGTTGAAGTCAGTCGGGCTAGACGATTACCAAGTCCAGTTATCGCTGCGTGATCCCAAGAGTGACAAGTACGTTGGTAGCGAAGACAATTGGAACCAGGCCGAACGTTCGCTGCGTGGCGTGCTGGAACAATCGGGCTTGAACTTCGTTGAAGAGGAAGGCGAAGCGGCGTTCTATGGACCGAAAGCCGACTTCATGATCCGCGATTGCATCGGCCGGTCATGGCAATTGGGAACCGTCCAATTGGATTACAATTTGCCCGAGCGGTTTAAGTTGGAATACAACGGCAACGATAACAGCGCGCACCGCCCGGTGATGATTCACCGAGCACCGTTTGGTTCGCTGGAGCGGTTTACCGGAATGTTGATCGAACATTTTGCTGGTGCTTTCCCGCTTTGGTTGTCGCCTGAACAGGTCCGCGTGCTACCGCTTAGCGATAAGTCAATTGAGTACGCGGTGGCGGTTGCCAAGCAGTTGACCGAAGCCGGATTGAAGGTCACCGTTGACAACACCGGCGGCAAGGTGCAAGCCAAGATTCGCAACGCCCAGCTGGACTTGGTCAATTACATGGCCGTCGTTGGCCCCAAGGAAGCCGAAGCGGGCAAGGTGGCGCTGCGAGACCGAATCGATGGCGATCTCGGTTCAATGCCCACCGCCGAAGCAATCGCGAGGCTGAAAAAAGAGATCGAAGAACGCAGCGTTCGACAGGTGTACAAACCGGACGAAAAATCAAGTGAGACTTGATGCGTTGATAGACCACTGCGTAGTCACACCAACCGTCGCGAAACCGCCGACGGTTCAATCGCCCGCAAAGTCAGCACCGCCTGAACCTTGGCGGGATCGACTACCATTGGTCACTAGGTCAGGCTAAATCATTTTTTCACTTTGGACTGTTCCACATTGTCGCTCGGCACAACGTCGCTCGGCACATTGTCGCTCGGCTCTCCGAGCCGAAAGCGCAGTCAGCACATTGTCGCTCGGCTCTCCGAGCCAAAAGCGCAACCGGCTCGGAGAGCCGAGCGACATTGACCAACTTGGCGCTGCGAACTAAGTCCGCGGACCTGGCGTACTTCCTACAACTGTCCACTCCGTCAACGATTCTTGCCATGCTAACCGTCCAGTCGCTGACCAAGACGTTTTCGACGGACGATGCCGAAGTACGCGCGGTGGACGATCTTTCGTTTGACGTTCGTCCCGGTGAAGTTTACGGCTTGCTAGGCCCCTACGGAGCTGGCAAAACGACGACGCTGCGAATGGTCCTGGGACTGCTGGAACCCGATGATGGGTTTGCAGAGGTCGATGGTGTACGGACCAAGACCGATCCAATCGGCGTCAAATCACGCTTGGGTTTTGTGTCGGCTAGCGATGGGGTTTATCCCTGGCTAAGCGTCCGGGAAATGCTGCTTTATTTTGGCGATCTTTACGGGGTCGAACCGTCAGTGGCGGCTCAGCGCTGTGAAAATTTAGCAAAGCTGATGGACATCGAATCGTTTTTGGATCGCCGTGCTGGAACGCTAAGCACCGGCCAACGCCAACGGGTCACCCTGGTCCGTGGTTTGATTCACGATCCGCCGGTGATGCTGTTGGATGAACCGACGCGAGGGCTAGATGTGGTCGGTGTCCAAACGATCTTTGACTATATCGAACACTTGCGTGACGTCGGCAAGGCTGTGATCGTTTGCACCCACCGCTTGGACGAAGCCCAGCGACTTTGCGATCGCTTTGGCTTGTTGCATCGCGGAAAACTTCGCCACACCGGTACGATGCCGGACTTGAAGGCAGCGACCGGTCGCGAGCACTTGGTTGAAATGTTTATTGACCTGATGAAAGAAAACGCATGAGACTTTGGCGACTGAGTCACAAGGAACTCAAAGAAACCAGTCGCGATCGACGAACCATCATCACGCTGTTGATGATGCCGTTGCTGGTCTACCCGTTGCTTAGCATGGCGATGAATCGCTACTTGCTTACCAGTGATGCCGAAACGGTTCCGTATAAAATCGGCGTTGAAAACGAAGCCGACGGGCAATGGGTACAGAACATCATCGAATCACCCGACAGCGTTCCACCGCAGGAAGTCCTTGAATCTGCTGGGGGGCAATTGGCCGAGTTCCAGCTTTTCAACACCAGCGAAACCTTGGACGGAAAACCGGTCAGCGCGGCCGATTCGATCCTTCAAGGAAACATTGATGTTGGAATCGTCTCTGAAGGAAGCCCAAAATCCTATCGCCTTTACGCGTTCCGGGGCGATCTGCGAAGCCAAGGCGCACGCCGGATTTTTGTCGAACGATTAAAGTGGTACCAGCTTAGCCAGCTAGAAAAATCGGCACCGCAGGTCTCCGCACCCAAGATTGAAATTGTGGATACGGGTCAGGAACAGAACGAACCGATCCTGGCAACCATTGTGCCGCTCGTCTTGGTACTGATGACAATCACGGGTGCAGTTTATCCTGCGATTGACCTGACTGCGGGTGAGCGCGAACGAGGGACGATGGAGGCGTTGATGGCGTCGCCGGTACCACGTTTTCAAGTTCTCCTTGCAAAGTACTTTGCCGTTGTGGTGATCGCCATGCTAACGGCGGTCGCGAACTTGGCGGCCATGTTCACGACGCTTTGGTTGGGTGGGCTATTGCCGCTGCTAACCGGCGGCGACGCCTTTCCTTGGCTGCAAGTGCTACAGATCCTGGGGCTGTTGGTTCTCTTCAGTGGCTTTTTTTCAGCCGTGCTATTGTCGTTGACCAGTTTTGCAAGATCTTTCAAAGAGGCACAGGCATACCTGATCCCCGTCATGCTGTTGTCATTGGCACCGGGAATGCTTTCGTTATTGCCAGGTGTCAAATTGTCGGGACCGCTAGCGGTCGCGCCGCTGATCAACATCGTCATGCTGGCCCGCGAAGTTCTATCGGGAACCGTCGTTCCCGCAGCGGCCACCATCGCCATCATAAGCACCATCGGTTATGCAGCGGCAGCGTTGTCGATCGCCGCTCATTTATTCGGCAGCGACGCGGTGACTCGTACTAGCGATCAATCGTTCGCATCGCTGTTGAAACGACCTCAAAGAGTGACCGCCGTACCGACGCCGCAAACCGCGGCGATGGTGTTGGCGTTGCTGGTGCCGATCTATTTCGTTTGCTCGAACCTTTTGATGAAGTATTTAAGCGGCATGCGATCGGTCATGCTGGGTGACTTGGATGACCTACCGCTGGACGCCGCCGCTGCACTGCAGTCGCGTAGCATGTGGTTGTCGGCAACGACGTTGATTTTGGTGTTTGGTTGCATCCCATTGGTGGCGACGTGGCTGGGACGAAGCCGAATGTTGTCCACCTATCGAATCGTCAAACCCGGCCTGTTGGCCATCATCGGTGCCACGATCGTTGGCCTGGGTGCGTGGGCAGTCGCGCACGAAGCGTTCGTGATTGCCGATGCGTTGGGTATCGGCGGGCTTAGCGAAAAGCGAATCGCGGACACGCAAAAGATGATCAAAGCTTGGCAGGTCATCCCGCCGTGGGTGCTGCTGCTGACGCTGGCGGTCACGCCCGCGATCATCGAAGAACTCTGCTTTCGTGGCTTTTTGTTCTCCGCAATCCTGCGAGTGATGTCGCCGACGCGGACCATCCTGTTGACCAGTTTCCTGTTTGGACTGTTCCACGTGCTGACCGGCAATGCACTGCTGGTAGAGCGGTTCATTCCCACGTTTTTGCTTGGCATGATCCTAGGTGTGATCGCCTATCGAACCGGCAGCGTGATTCCCGGCATGGCCATGCACTTCGTTCACAACGGGCTGCTCGAAATGGTGGGCCACTATCACGAGCAACTGGAATTCCTAGGTGCCGACTTCGACAATCAAACTCATCTGCCACCGTATTGGATCGCAATCGCAACAACGATCGCTGTCGTTGGAATGGCGGTCGTTTGGTTCGCAGACGGGCGGCGGAAACAGGCCGCCGCTTAACACCGGCGAGTGAACTTCGACAATGGATGCGATGCGCAAACCAAGACCTGTCCTGGCACCCGGAATGCCCCAGGAAGAAGTGTTCTAAGCGTACGTAGGGGTTTGAAAACCTTCGACTTCCATCTTGGTTCCTTCTTCGATGAAGTCCGTGGACATGCCAAGGTCTTTCAAAAGCAAACGAGACGTAATGCGACTGGATTCGTAAATCACCGGCAATCCAGATCCGGGGTGAGTTCCTCCGCCGACCAAATAAACGCTATCGAGTTCCTCGAAACGATTGCGAGGTCGGTTGTGCAGCATTTGACCCAAGTTGTGTGCGAGGTTAAACGTTGCACCGCGATAGATCGCATAATCGCTTTGCCAATCATCGGGCGTAATGCGATGCTCGACTTTAATTCGATCGCGGATGTCACCTAGGCCAATCGCTGACAATCGATCCAGCGTCTTCTCGCGAAACGGATCGGATTGCACGCTCCAATCAATGTTCTCGGTCTCGTGCGGAACGGGAACCAGGACGTAGATTGAACTGTGACCTTCGGGGGCCAGCGAAACATCCGTAACGCTTGCGTTTTGAACATAGAACGATGGATCTTCGCTAAGCACTTTTTCAACTTCAATTTCGCGAAGGTTCTGCTCGTACGTTTCGGAGATGTGAATGTTGTGATGCGGAAGATCTTCGTAGATGCCTTCGATCCCCAGATACAGCATGTAGGTGCTACAGGAATACCGTTTCTGCGCCAGCTTTTCATCACTCCAACGTTTCCGCGACTCATTGGGAATCGTCTTGGTCATCCAATCGGCGAAGTCTGCGTTCACGACGAAAGCATCCGCATCGAATCGTTCTTCATCGGTATGCAACGCGGTGACCTTCTTGTCCTGCATTTCGACCGACGTGACGGATTGATTCAGCAAAATCTTGACGCCCATCGATTCAGCAATCTCACCCATTCTTTCGCTTACGCGACTGCATCCGCCTTCGGGATGCCAAACACCGTATTCGTATTCCAAGAACGAAAGAATGCTAAACAAACTTGGGCATTGGAATGGCGACATCCCCAAGTACTTGGACTGAAACGCAAACGCGATCACCAAGCGTGGATCGTCAAAGTAACGTTCCAGCTCTTTGCCCAGGGATCGCATCGGATGCAGATGCTTGGCAGCCTTGAACATCGACGGCCGAATCAGGTCCATCGGTGATGAGAAAGGTGATTCGAGGATTGGCCGAAATTTTTCCAGCTTGACGCGATTGTCGTCCATGTAACGACGCAACGCGCCAACGTCCGAGGGCGAGAAATCAGCGATCTGCCGGTCCATCGCATCCATGTCGGCGCTACAGTCCAACTTGGCAATGTTCGCTGGGTCCACGTCCCCAAAGGTCAACCGATACTGCGGATCCAAACGGTGCATCGGCACTTCTTCGGCCAGCGTTTTGCCGACGGATTCGAAGATTTCGCCAAGCACGCGCGGGTACAAAAAGAAAGTGGGCCCACAATCGAAGCGAAACCCTTCCTTTTCGATTGCCGAGGTTCGACCGCCGACTCGGTCACGACGTTCGATGATCGTGACGTCGCAACCAGCATGAGCTAACTGCATGGCGGTCGCCAATCCACCGGGACCGGCACCAACGATGACTACTTTGCGTTTGGACACAGCGTGGAAAAGCTAAACGAGAAAAACGGCGGAGTTGAATTCGATTTCGGATCACTGTAGCGCACCGCCCAGGTTTGAACAGTCCAACCGTGCGCTAGTAACTACCTTCGTTGATTCCTTCTTCAATCTCAGCCCGCATGATTGATTCAATGCTCACAGCACGGATGTCTTTCGGATCGGAAGAAATCTTCTCGCGATCAGCCACCAATTCGGCTCGCTTGATCACACCCAACGACAATTCTAAATTCAAAGGCTGTATCAGTCGAAAACCGCTGGCAACGGTCGGATCGCTCTTTTGAACGGGCGAGAGTACTTCGACAAAATCAAACGAGGTCGCGCGGCCCTTGGCGACCGCCAAGCGAAGCCGATCAAATTGCAGCTTTGCATTGCTTCTTTGTTCTTCGGTGCCCGATTTGGCAATCAACGATTCAACTGCCTGCAAATCCCCCCACTGTAAAACCGGCAACCGCTGCAGACGTTGCATCACGCCAGCGGATTGCCAATTTTCAAGCTTGCCACGCTGCATGTCAGCGGCCAATTCTTCGATCGCCTTCATGACAGCGGTCTTGGACGCAGGTTCCAGCAGGCTCTGTTCCAACTCGGGCAAGTAGGCATCGGTCAGTGTCCGCGTGGCCAGCTCGGTTCGCTTTTGATACAGAATCCAAGTTGAAAACGCACAGAAGATGAAAATCACGATGCCCATCAGTACCGTTGCCGCCATCACCGCTGGCATGCAGCCGGGGCCGTTGTCGATCGCTTCGTCAGCAGTGGTTTTTTCCGCAACCTGTGGTTCGCCGGCGGGATCCTGGTTCGATTCAGTCACGGAATTCAATTTTCAAAATTTTGAACTTCAACTTTCCGGCTGGGACTTCGACTTCCGCAATCTCGCCGACCTTCTTGCCGACCAAACCTTGACCAAACGGGCTGGTGACCAGGATTTTTCCCGAATCGTAATCTTCTTCACCAGCACCGACCAACGTGAACTCTTCCTCGTCGTTGTACGCGACGTCTTCGACCGTAACGGTGCAGCCGAACACGACTTCGTCTTTGGGAAGCGTCGATGTGTCAACAATGGTGGCGCGAGCGATCTTGTCTTTTAATTCGCCAATTTTCGCCATCACCATGCCCTGGTTTTCCCGCTGCGCGTGGTATTCAGCGTTCTCTTTCAAGTCACCTTCTTCACGAGCTTCGGCGATCTTGGTCGTGATCGCGGGCATGTCTTCGTTTTCAAGCTTATCGATCTGAGCTTTGATCTTGTTGTAGCCTGCGCGAGTCATGGGTACCGAATCAGCCATGGCACCAGTCCTTTGTTTTCTCGAAGGAGAGACGTAAATGAGGATGACCAAAAAGAAAACCTTTCCGGCCACCACGGGCTGCTGAACCAGAAGGCGGGAAAGGTTGCATTTTGTTCAAACAAACAGTGTCCCGGTTCCCTGACGCGTTGTAAAGAGCTGCGATTTGAAAAGCAGGGCAACTCACTTTTTCAAGCTGGGGGGATCGTCAGTAAGTAGCGATCGCCGCAAGTAGCGATCGCCGCGTGGGCGTTCGGTTTCCCTGCAATCGCCGAAGCTCTGTGCGAGCTTCGCTACGGCGATACGGTCTACAGCTTGAAAAAATGATCGTGATTGCCCCCGGACTTTCCGCCCGCTCTAATGCGCCAACACACAGTAAAGACTACGGTCGGGACACGATTATGATCGGAATGCTCTGGGCCGATTTACTTGGTGCCTGAACTACTTTTGGCCTAGCGGAAAATCGCCCCATGAAGTTGAAAACTCCTTTTATCAATGACAGCTTCATGCTCTTTAGCGATGAAGCGGAGCGGCTTTTTCATGATTATGCAGCCAAAATGCCGATCATTGATTATCACTGCCACCTGCCGCCCGACGAAGTCGCTCAGGACAAGACTTGGGGCAACCTGACGCAGTTATGGCTCAACGGCGACCACTACAAGTGGCGTCAAATGCGAACCAACGGGATCGCAGAAAAATACTGCACCGGTGATGCGACCGACCGGCAAAAGTTCGAAAAGTTTGCTCAGGTGATGCCTTACTTGCTTCGCAACCCGCTTTATCACTGGTGCCACTTGGAACTGGCTCGTTACTTTGACATCGACGACTGCGTGCTTTCGCCACAGACCGCCGATGATGTTTGGGACCGGACCGAATCCAAAATCAATTCTGGCATCTCGGCGCAGCAACTGATTCGCGACAGCAACGTCGAACTGATCTGCACCACCGATGATCCGGCAGACACCTTGGAACATCACCTTGCGATGCAAAGCCAAGATGGTGGCATTCGCATGTTGCCCGCTTGGCGACCCGACCGAGCGATGGCGGTCGAGAATGCCAAGACCTTTCAAGCTTATTTGCAGCAGCTCTCTGCGGCGGCTGACCTGCAAATCGACAGCTATGCCGGTCTGATTGAAGCACTTCGTAAACGTCACGACTTTTTTCACGACTGCGGTTGCCGGTTGTCGGACCACGGTTTGAACTATTGTTTCTTTCAACCGGCAAGCGATGCCACCATTGCCGGTATCTTCGACAAAGCGAACTCTGGAAAACAGGTGACCGCAGAAGAAGACGAACAATTCAAGACAGCCATGATGTTGGAGTTTGGCCGCATGGACTGCGAAAAAGGATGGACCCAGCAGTTACACATCGGGGCCCTGCGCAGCGTCAATACTCGCATGCTGAAAGAGGTCGGACCCGACTGCGGCTTCGATTCGATTGGTGATTGGTCTTACGCGGAAAAGCTCGGTCGATTCCTCAACACCCTGAACAGTGAACACGCATTACCCAAAACGATTCTCTACAACCTGAATCCGCGCGACAACGAAATCCTTGCGACGATGATCGGCAATTTCCAAGACGGATCCGTGGTTGGGAAAATGCAGATGGGATCGGGATGGTGGTTCTTGGACCAGAAAGACGGAATGGAACGTCAAATTGAGGCCCTGTCGCAAATGGGATCGCTGAGCCGGTTTGTTGGAATGTTGACCGACAGCCGGTCCTTTCTTAGCTACACGCGTCACGAGTATTTCCGGCGAATCCTCTGCAACCTCTTGGGCAACGATATGGCCAAGGGTTTTGTGCCACACGACTTTGACCTTGTTGGCCGCATGGTCCAAGACATCTCGTACAACAATGCCGTGCAGTATTTCGACTTTGATGGCGACCGCCCTTAACGTCTGCGGATCACAGAATTTATTTCGTTTGAATGGCTTCTATTAGGGGGACGCCAAGGAATGGACAACCCTTTATCATGGGACAGTCCGTCAATTTCCTGCACTCGAAAAGCCTAGATATGAGCTTAGCGCCCACGCACAATCCAGACCAACAAAACGCTTTGCACAGCAACAAACCCCTTGACGCTGATCAGTCAAACATCCTGGATTTTGCCGACGATTTCATTCATCGGCACCTGGGGCCCTGCGATGATGAAACCGCTGCCATGCTCGATTCGCTTGGCTTCACCAGCCTGGACGAACTGACTGCCGCGACGGTGCCGGCTGAAATCCGAATCGATGACGAAATGGACATTGCCGACCCGCGTGGCGAGCGAGAGTTCCTATCTGCCCTGAAGACCATCGCGTCGAAGAACAAGGTTTACCGCAACTGCATCGGAATGGGTTACACCCACACGGTGACACCGCCGGTAATTCTGCGAAATGTTCTGGAAAACCCAGGCTGGTACACGCAGTACACGCCGTATCAAGCCGAAATTGCTCAGGGCCGACTCGAAGCACTGCTGAACTTTCAAACCATGGTCGCGGACTTGACCGGGTTGCCGCTTGCCGGAGCCAGTTTGTTGGACGAGGCGACCGCCGCGGCCGAGGCCATGGGCATGTGCGTTTCAATCGCCAATCACAAGAAGACCGGCTTCTACGCTTCGGATCAGTGCCATCCGCAGACCTTGTCTCTGCTGGAAACCCGCGCTCGTGGCCTGGGCGTCGATTTGAAGATAGGACCGATCGAAGACATTGATTTTGATCACGGGACCGGTGGATTGTGTGGTGTCTTGGTCCAGTACCCCGTGACCGATGGGCAAGTTTTCGACTACAGCGATCTGGCCGCGAAGGCGTCCGCAGCAGGATGCTTGACCGTCGTAGCCGCCGATTTACTTTCCTTGACGCTTTTGAAGTCACCGGGAACCTGGGGAGCCGACATTTGCGTTGGCAGTGCCCAGCGGTTTGGTGTCCCGATGGGATTGGGCGGACCGCACGCTGCGTTCATTTCGACGAACGAAAAGTACGCTCGGAAATTGCCAGGAAGATTGATCGGCGTATCGCAGGATTCGGCGGGCAATCGAGCGCTGCGAATGGCGATCCAAACACGCGAACAACACATTCGTCGCGACAAAGCGACCAGCAACATCTGCACCGCGCAGGCGCTGCTGGCAATCATCAGTTCCTTTTACGCTGTTTACCATGGCCCC
Source organism: uncultured Rhodopirellula sp. (assembly GCA_964449225.1). Taxonomy (GTDB): domain Bacteria; phylum Planctomycetota; class Planctomycetia; order Pirellulales; family Pirellulaceae; genus Rubripirellula. The sequence goes on along the minus strand of CAYVAN010000019.1, from coordinate 17,374 downwards.
AAAGGCCTGCGGCAAATCGCTCAGCGAACCGCTGGCTACACCGGAGCACTCGCCCAGGGCCTGCGCCGACTCGGCCACACGATCATCGGCGACGATCGCTCAAACGGCAACGTCGTTTTCGATACGATTCGGATTCGCTTGGGGAAGGGTCGCGTCCATGCCGCGCGGCAAGTCGCCGATGCCGCCCGCGAACGCGGCATTAATCTTCGTGAATACGATGACGGAACTCTCGGTGTCACGCTGGACGAAACCGCCGACCGCGCGTTGGTGTCCGATTTGTTGGCCGCGTTTAACTTCGGTCACTACACCAGCATGGATGTCGACACGTTGCTGGAAGAATGTCGCGCCGAAGGCCGGTTGGATCTGGGCGAATTCGCTCGCCAAGATGAGTATCTGAATCACCCTGTCTTCAATTCGCACCACAGCGAAACTCAATTGCTGCGTTACATCTTTCAATTGATGGGACGCGATCTTTCGCTGGCCCATTCGATGATTCCACTGGGATCATGCACGATGAAATTGAATGCGACTAGCGAAATGATTCCGGTCACTTGGCCCGAATTTTCCGAGATGCATCCGTTCGCCCCGGATACCCAATGGCGCGGTTACACCCACATGTTCCGCGAACTGGAACGCTGGTTGTGCGAAGTCACCGGTTTGTCGGCCGTCAGCCTGCAACCCAATGCTGGTGCCCAGGGCGAATACACCGGGCTGCTAGTGATCCGTGCTTATCACGAACAGATGGCTGCCAAGGCGGGCACCGAAAACAAGCGAACGATCTGCTTGATTCCCACGTCCGCGCACGGTACCAACCCGGCGTCGGCGGTGATGGCTGGAATGAAGGTCGTTGGAATCAAGTGCAACGATCGTGGCGACATCGACATGGATGACCTAAAGGCGAAAGCTGAAAAGCATTCGGATGAACTGTCTGCCTTGATGATCACTTACCCGTCGACGCACGGCGTGTTCGAGGCGACGGTTCGCGAAGTTTGCGAATTGATTCACAACCACGGCGGCCAGGTCTACATGGACGGTGCCAACATGAACGCGCAGGTCGGATTGACCAGCCCCGGCATGTGCGGTGCCGACGTCTGCCACCTGAACTTGCACAAAACGTTCTGCATCCCGCACGGCGGCGGTGGTCCTGGCATGGGACCAATCGCGGTGGCCGAACAACTGGTGCCGTTTTTACCCACGCATCCGGTCCAGCGGCCCGACACGGCGGGTGAGTTCGCGATCGGTCCCGTCTCGGCCGCACCCTACGGCAGCCCAAGCATCCTGACCATCAGCTATGTCTACATCGCCATGATGGGCGCGGCAGGGTTAAGGAAAGCAACGCAGGTCGCGATCCTAAACGCCAACTACATGGCGAAACGATTAAGTAACCACTACGACATCCTATACACCGACTTGGATGGGCGTGTCGCGCACGAATTTATCGTGGATTGCCGCAGCTTCGAGAAAACCGCCGGAATCAAAATCGACGATATCGCCAAACGATTAATGGACTATGGATTCCACGGACCCACCATGTCATGGCCGGTGCCGGGAACGCTAATGATTGAACCGACCGAAAGCGAATCGAAAGACGAACTGGATCGATTCTGTGATGCGATGATCGCAATTCGCGGCGAAATCGACGCAGTGGCCGATGGATCGATGGATCGCGAAGATAACCCGCTAAAGAATTCGCCGCACACGGTTCACGAAATCAGCCGCGATGATTGGGACCATCCGTATTCTCGTCAGCAGGCGGCGTGGCCGATGCCGTGGTTGCGACAAGCCAAATTCTGGCCAACCGTTGGACGCATCGACAATACCTACGGCGACCGAAACTTGGTTTGCTCCTGCCCGCCAATGGAAGATTACTAAGACCGGCCAGCGCCGCGTCAGGCTCAAGTTTTAGGGTAGTGGATCTTGTTAAAGATCCTGAAGCACAAGAATCCTTAATACGATCTTTAACAAGATCCTTAACAAGATCCACGACTGCCAACCCGAATTTCTAGCTTTGACAGACCACTAGCGCCGATTCGACTTCGTTAAACCTGCATGCAATGTCGGTTGGCCATGCTGATGCCGCTGACGATCGCGCCGATGATCCCGACAAAGCCCTGATCGGTTCCGCACAGGAACACGTTGGGCAGGTGAGTGGTTCCATCTAGCTGTTTGTCCGGTGCTCCGTACACCGCACCGTTGTCATGCCACGTGAAGCGGCGGATCGTCTTGGGCGTGAATACATCGGTATCGATCACATAGGACCGAAAGTCGGGCATGAAGCGAACGGCCGACGCGACGGCTTCGTCGTACTGGATCACTTTCTCTGCCTGATACTTCTTATCAGGCAGCTCGGACCACTGATCGTGATTGGCCAGCGTCGTGATGCGGATCACTCCATCGGGCAAACTGCCCTCGTCTGAATCGTACAGGTAATTATTTGGCGAACAGATCACACCGGTTCTGGCATCACAGATCGAATCATCTGGCCGCGTCCAATGGAATTTTTCGCTGTCGTTGTAAAACACAATGGTGCGATCAAAGTTGAAATCGACCGGCTGTCGGTCCAGGATCGAAATGGATTCGATGAAAGACAACTGCCCCGCTTTGGCAACATCGACATCCGTGATGTCATCGCACATGCGGGCGGTTTCGATGTTACCGGCCGAGGACAAAATACGATCGGCCGTCAATTCAGTGCCGTTATCCAAAACGACACCAACAGCCCGTCCGTGATCGACACGAATGCTGGACACACCGCTGCGAAGTTTCAATTCACCACCAACGCCACGAAACTTTTTGACCAAGTTCTTTAAGATCACGCGAACGCCTTTGAACGGCCGTCCAAAGCCCTCCAGATAACAAGCGCGAAACATAATGCAGAACTGGCCATAGTCCATGTCATTTTGGCGAGCATTCCCGTACCACATCAGCGGACAGATCAGCATTTCAATCAACAACGGGTCGCTAATGTGTTCACTCATCACTTCACGAGCACTGCGCATAAAGTTGGGTGCATCGCCGTCCATGTCGGTGTAATCCAGCAGCGACGCAACCAATGAACGAAAACCATCAATCTGACCTGGAAACTGTTTTGCAATCTCAGATTCCAGCAACTCGATGTCGTTGGTGAAGTCCAGCGACACGTCCGGGAATCGGATCGACGAACCGATTTGCTCGGCCAATTTGAAATCTTCCCACCGAAAACGAAGTTGGCGAATCAGCTTTGCCAGCGGCCCTTTCTTGCTGTCGCCCTTGCGAGCAAAGTTGGTCATCGCATGAAGCCCAACGTCGTAATCCCGGCCGCCCATTCGGTAGAATGAATTTAGCCCACCGATGGTGTAGTGTCGTTCCAGGATGCAAACGCGTTGGTCAAAATGAGCCAACCGTATTCCAGCCGCCAACCCGCTCATCCCCGCGCCAATGATGATCGTGTCGTAATGAGTGTCGGTCACGTTGCGATTGTCGGGGTCAGGGTGATTGATTCAAAACTGGCCAGCTCTGGTCATGACTTGCCATCCTCACAGGCAGAATAGGAGATTGGCTAGCGGCAGGCAACGACGGCCGGTTTTAGAGCAGGGCAAATCAGTTGCCGGTTATCGATTTGCCGGGTTTAGGTTCGATAAAAAAATCGATACCGTTTAGACCGGCTAGACATTTCGCTCGGTTAGCCCAACCCAAAGCGTTGGGTGCTATGTTCGTTTGGCGCAAGCGCTTTCGGTTCGGAGACCCGAGCGACATTGATTGCTTGAAACTATCCTCGTCCAAAACAGCCTTTTCCATGAACGTTAGCGAATTTCTTGAAAACCATTTTCGTCATTTCAATGCTCGTGAATTATTAGCGTCCGCCAAGGCTTATCGCGACTTTGTTGGCAAACAAACCGGCGGCCAGATGATGGTCACCCTTGCGGGTGCGATGAGCACGGGTGAACTTGGAATTTCATTGGCCGAAATGATTCGACAAGGAAAGGTTCATGCCATTACGTGTACAGCGGCAAACCTAGAAGAAGACATCTTCAACTTGGTCGCCCATAACGAATATGAAATCGTTGAAAACTGGCGATCCCTTTCGGCCAAGGACGAAGTGGCATTGCGTGACCGCGGATTCAACCGCGTCACCGACACCTGTATCCCCGAAACCGTCATGCGACACCTAGAAGATCGCTTGATCCCGATGTGGCAGGCCGCCGCAACCAATGGCGAAGCTCGGATGCCGGTTGAATTCATGTACGACCTACTGGACGACGATGGACTGGTCGAACACTACCAAATCCCCCGCGAAAACAGCTGGGTCGCAGCTGCCAAAGATGCTGGACTCCCCGTCTTTACACCAGGCTTTGAAGATTCGACGCTTGGCAATATCTACGCTGCCCACGTGATCGATGGCAGCGTCCCCAATCACAATGCAATCGCGTCTGGCACAAAACAGATGCAGGAATTGGCTCAGTGGTACCAGGCCACCAGCGCTGATCATCCCGTTGGATTCTTTCAAATCGGCGGCGGGATCGCTGGCGACTTTCCGATCTGCGTCGTACCGATGTTGATCCAGGACTTAAAACGCGATGTGCCGCTGTGGAGTTATTTTTGCCAAATTAGCGACGCAACAACCAGCTACGGCGGATACAGCGGCGCGGTGCCAAACGAAAAAATCACCTGGTACAAGATCGAGGAAACGTCACCCAAGTTCATGATCCAAAGCGACGCATCGATTTGCGCACCGCTGGTCTTTGCCTATGTCATGGACTGGTAGGTTAGGGCCTATGTCATGGACTGGTAGGGCAGGGAAAATCAGTTTTTCAAACTGGAGACTGTATCGCCGTAGCGAAGCTCGCGTAGAGCTTCGGCGATTGCTTGGAAACCGAACGCCTACGCGGCGATCGCTACTTGCTGACGACACCACAGCCCACAAAAAAACCCTCGGCAAATGCCGAGGGGGGCGGTGATTTAACAATCTGATTCGTGCCTCTACTCGCGAGGACGAATCGCTCCGGTCAAACCGCTGTAATCAACTCGGTCGGTCGTATGCCAAAGAGGTTGTCCCAGTTCTACGCGACGCCGGAGAACTTCGATCTTATCGGGACTACCTGCCGGAGCATCAGTTGCCGCAAAACCATTGTCCTCTTGAGGCACGAAGTCTTCATCATGGCCATATCGAAGGATGGCTTCAAAGACGTTCTTGCACTGGCTCATAAATCTCTTATCCCAAAAACAGACGCCTGAACTGCCGTGACTCCATCACAACCGCTCGCGTCAAATCTCATTAATACCGTCCTTATCCTTGGCGGTATCGTAAACGCACAGACGGATTATTGGCGCTTCCCAACAAAGGTCAAGAAAATTCTGCTCCCGCGCGGGCGTCACAAATCAAAGTCGACGATAGGTTGCTCGACCAGGCAAGGTATGACGAACACGTAATATGGAAATTTAATTCAGTCGGATTTAGGCCTATCTATCTCTGAAAAACACGCTAGGGGGCATTTACTCGCCTAGCGGCGATCTCGGGGGGCAATGCGGACCTTGTCAATGGGTGCCTTGTCAACCTTAACAAGAACTTTGCCTGATCACGGCTCATCAATCATCGGACTGGAACAGCCCAAAAGCACGTTCTACAACCTTGCAAACTATTTTTATTTTTTTTTCAAACCTTCTTAGATTTAGGAGAGGGCAATGTGGATTCAAAGGACTTTTCAGCTTCCTGCTCGATCACGTGGCTTCCATCTGATCACGCGAACGATCGTTGAAACCATGCCCGAGATCGGTCAGATCCAAACGGGCCTCATGCATGCCTTTATCCAACACACCAGCGCATCGCTTACGATCAACGAAAACGCCGACCCGGATGTTCGCGTTGACTTTGAGACTGCCATGAACCACGTGGTTCCCCAAAACTTGCCCTACATCCACACGATGGAAGGCCCGGACGATATGCCCGCACATATCAAAGCATCAATGATGGGGGCCTCAGTGATGGTTCCCATTGGGTCGGGAACATTGCAATTGGGAACCTGGCAAGGAATCTATCTGTGCGAGCATCGCGATCATGGGGGGGCTCGCCAAATTGTCGTCACCCTTAACGGGGAATAAGCTCGACTGCTACAACCGGCCCACCGGTGGCGAAAACAGTCCGATTTAGAACCGTCAAATCAGTCCGGGGCCGGTACACCGATTACGCTTTATAATAACGATGGAACTGGTGAACGTCGACTTTTTGCGTCGAGCATCCAATTCTCGTTATTAAGGAGTCGTCTTAGGTGCTCATGCCACGGATCATTTGTAACAACTGCAACAAACTGCTGGGCTTCAATGTTGAAGCGCTCAGCGGCGATATTGGACCATCGGTGTACAAATGCCGGTCCTGTGAGGACTGCATGTCTTCGGGTCGATCCGAATGGTTGTGGCACAGCCGCCCGCAGAAGAATCGTTACAAGATGGTTTCGATCATTTTCGCGATCGTTTACGGCTTCCTTTGCACCGCTCTGCTAACGCTTTGGATTTCTGCAAACATTGGCGAAACGCCGGATCAACGTCTGATCTACGTGATGTTTGGTACCGCCGCGTGTGCAACCGTCTTTGTTCAATGGCTGCGGGTCATGATTTCCGTCATCCGTGACTCCAATGGGGACATCCGACCTCTCCATGTTTGGATCGGATCGTTCGAGACCAATACTCTGTTTCCACTCATCTTCCCACCGATCGTGGCAGCCTTTTCGTATTGGTTCGTTGCACCGCTGCTCTAACGAGGGTCCATCACGCCTTCGAAGATTCGGCTACCGATCCGAACCATCGTGGCCCCTTCGGCGATCGCGGCTGCGAAATCGCCGCTCATCCCCATCGACAATTCGGTTAACGGGTGCTGGGTCTTGATCTTTAGTCGATCCCTCAATTCCCGCACTCTGGAAAACTGCTCGCGGGCCTGATCAGCGCCCGTTCCCCAACCAGCCATCGCCATCAAGCCAACGATTCGAATACCGACGGCGCTTTGCTGACCATTGCCTGCGAAATCTTCTAACAGCTGCGTCAGCTCATCGACATCCATTCCTGTCTTTGCATCATCGCCGCTGATGTTCACTTCCAACATCACGTCAAGCTTGTGTTCCTGCCCGATCGCTTCAGTGGCGATCGCTTCGAACAGTCGGCGGCTGTCGACCGAATGAATTAGCGACGCATGGCGCAGCGTCCGACGAACTTTGTTGCGTTGCAGATGCCCGATGATGTGCCAACGCACTGATTCATCGATCAGCCCGGATTCGGCCTTTTCCCACAGGACTTGCGGGCGGTTTTCGCCTAAATCTTTGCAACCTGCTTCGACCAAAGCTGCGGTCGTTTCAGCATCCACATACTTTGTGACGCCGATAATTTTAACCTCGTCAACCGATCGACCAACTGCGATTGCTGCATCGGAAACTTCGCTAACAACTTCGGCCCAATTTGCCGCGATGCGGTCGCGGTGCTGCTGGCTTAACCCGATCATGTTCGGTCTTCCTGTGCGTCATCGACAGTGATCAATGCATCATGAGTCCCATCGCCGGTGTCGAATCGTGAAACATAGAAATCAGCCATGATATGCTTCCCCAAAAAGGATCGACATCGCTGATCGTTCAAAGATCGATAAATCGCCCACTGCTCCGCACCGACTTGAATACGAAACGCAGCGGCTTCTTTCGGTGGCACCAATTCAAGCGAATCGCAAACGGTAAGTGAACGCCAAGTTCGCATTCGTTTTAACCTGCGACGGCTAAAATCAATCCACAGCGGCGCATACAGTCGCTGATGTCCGCTCGCTTGGAAAACAATCCGATCTGGACCCGACAAAATCAACTTCGATGACGTCGGCCCAATTTTCCACTCCGACGCTGACAACGGCAGCATCATCGCCTGATTCCCGTTGAGCTTACCGCCCGCTTTCAAACCAGCAGACCGCAGAATGACTTCACGCGTTTCTTGTTCTTCCATCGCCGCAGCTTCCTGGGCCAGCGGCAAAGAAACCTGATATTGAATTTTACCGAGCCGCCCTGCCTGCGACGTTTTCGCTGAAAGACCTGAACGATCTGCATCGGCCTTCTTTGGAATCACGGCATCGGCAAACATCAAACAACGGTCTTCACGAATCAGCAAAAATTGCCGTTGGATCAAATAGTCGGACGACCAAGACTGCTCCAGCTCTAAATAGTGAACATCGTCGTCAGTGTACCGGCAGATTTCTTCCCAGTCGCTCGTTGGCTGTTGCTGCTTACCGTCAATTTCTAACGATGATTTTAACCGACCAGCGATCATTGCCGTCTGACCAGCAAAAATCTCCACCGCGACCTCGGATCCAGAAAAATCAAGATGCGTTCGGCCTCGCGAAGCATCCCATTGAGGCAACAGGATCGCAATTTTGCTCGATTCATCGCACCACATTGAATCTGGCAACGACACCTCCCACGCCAACCGGCCGCCGCTGTGACCTTTCCCCATTGCGGCATCGATCGCCAAACCTATCGTTTCCAGATCAAGCGACTTGGCGGCCGCAAGCAATCCGTCAGTGCCGCAATCGTCTTTGACGTCTTTGGAATTTGCATCGGAAAAGGCCGACACGCCGCGCTGGCCAGTCATTGCGGCAACCCAGGTCGCGAGCGATTGAGCAACTTCGACGTTTTGTTTGGTGAACTTTCGTTTCGCAACGGCTTTCATCAAACATCGACATCGAATCAATGACGCAAGTGTTAAACGTGCAGAAGTCGCACCGGCAACCGCCGCTGAAATCGATTCTTCGTCTAGTTCAGCCCAGTCCGCGACCGCGTCACTGGCACTTTGCAAGATTACCGTACGGCTTCGCAGCCCAGGCATTCGCCACGCTAGCGTTAATCCAAGTTCACCGCCAAGAATTAAATGGCTGATCGAACGAATGTCCGATCGCAAAAGAACCGATTCGCGAAGTTCCAATAAAGCATCGGTTAAGTCAGCTAGGACCGAGTCATCCAAGTGGGTTGTCAGTTTCGGTATTGCCGCTGCCCAAACCACCGCCATCGCGGCTTCATCGGCTGTCGGATCTTTCAGCGATTCAAATTGGCGGATCGCTTGCTGCGCCGCTGCGGTCCAATCGATTGACGAAACTTTTTGTTTTTGCTTTTGATCACACGCTAGCTGGCTAAGCGATTTCAGCAACGTCCGGTCGTATTGGCTATCTTGCTCTTCGCCCCACTGCTGTAAAACCAAGTTCTGTTCATCAAAACAAAGCGGCGAAGCCAACTTGGCAACCGCCATTCCCCAGAGGTAAACGCCACCACCTTGGGCCGACTCGCCGAACACCTTCGCGGGCGACTTCGACTTGCCGACGATCAACGAAGCCCAATCGAGTGTTTGACGGGGACTGGTTTGTTTGCCTCGCTTGGGCAACGCTGGTTCAACCACCGCTGAATTGGACTGAGAAGACGTCGGTTGTGTAGAGGAATGATCGATCGACATGAATCGAGTGGCTAATTGAAAGTGGGTGCGTGGTGGATTTGCATCAACAAGGTAGATCAAAAATGATCAGGAACCGCTAGAATAGCCACAACTCAAACGAATAAGAACGGGCCAAATGAACACAAATAAATCACTGATCGGGTTTCTACTTCTCGCGTTAGCCGCTCTTCTAGGATGCAGCCAATCGACGGATTCGGTGAACGCCCCGGGTAACTCTGACGCCAACACACCCGCAACCACGCAATCCACTGCCGGTACTGAAGCTCCTTCATCACCCCGGATGCTGCCAACCGCCCAACAGATGGCCAAAACGCAGGACACAGAAGCGCAGGACACAGAAGCGCAGGACACCGAAGCGCAGGGCACAGAAGCGCAAGAAACTGAAACGCAGGATCAAACTTCCACCGAAACAATCGTTGATGATTCCGCCAACCAATCGGCTACTGATCCCGATAAGGAACCCGTCAACAATCCCATCGACGTCGATCAACCGGAAACGCCTAGTGCAGTCGCGGCAAAATTGTTTGCGGCTCCAACCGGTGCTAAGTCACTAAGCAAAAGAAATTTGTGGGTCGACCCCGATGCTGGGCGAGTCTACGCCGATGGCTACATCGCTATGAATGACGGGCCGCTGGAAATGTTTGCCTGTCCAGCCGGAACAAAGGAACACGAATCGATCATCGCAACGCTGGCCAAGGCAAGCGAACTGCACGCTGGCTTGCTGGCGGTCGATGCACAAGTCGGCACGCCGGTCACGTATAACCCAAGCTTTATTCCCGCGACCGGACAACGGATCCGAGTCTGGGTTTGTTATTTCGACGAAGAACAAAAATACCAAGTCACGGACGCGCGGCAATGGGTTGTCAGAACGGGGACAACCCAAACGCTAAAAGAAGACTGGGTTTTCGCGGGTAGCTATATCTGGACCGATCCAGTGGACAGCCGAAATTACTACCAAGGCGACGTCGGCGATATGATCTGCGTTTCCAATTTCACCACCGCGATGATGGACATTCCCGTCGTCAGCAGCGCCGACACCGACCAGTTGGAATACTCGCCCAACACGTCACAGATTCCTAAACGTGGAACCCCGGTGCGTCTGATCCTAGAACCCATCCCACTGCCCGCCGACGGAAAAGAAACTCCCGACGCCCCCAAACCACCAACCGCCGATGCGCTAAAGAAACGGCAATGAATGCGGCAAGGATTCAAGACAAAAGCACTCCGGAAAATTAGCGTCACATCCCTGGGACATCCCTGGTACATCCCGTCCCACCTATCGCTGACTTAGGAATCGTTGGTCTGTCAATGATCCGAAACGAGTGGTGCGTCAAAGCAAAAAGTTAGGATCGACACCGAACCCTAGTATTTACTGAACGCGAGTAATTACTGAACGCCAGTATTTACTGCTGACGCACCACTAGCGAATCGATCCGAGCGACCACATCCGAATCTAAACGCTTTGCTACCGCGATTTCACGAATTTGATCGGGCCGACGGGCTCCCACCAACGCTCCAGCGACACCTTCCTGCGCAAGCGTCCAACCGATTGACAACTCCGCCACCGTCGCACCGGTCTCCTGCCCAAGCTTTGCCAAGCCATCAACGACTCGGTGAGCACGCTCTCTCGCCTCGCCTTGGAAAATCGAGTAGCCCGGACGACTGTCGCCTTTTGGGAATTGATAATCGCGACCAATTTTCCCCGCCAACATGCCCTTCATCAAAGCCCAGAACACATGCACCGAAGCGCCATGATGTTGACAACGGGGAACGAATTCCTCCAGTGCGTCCTGCTGTAATAGATTCAGTGGTGTCTGAACAGCGTCGCACTTCGCGGCGGCGCAGAACTGGTCCAGTTGCGTCAGGTTCACGTTGCACACGCCAACCTGTTTGCACAAACCTCGACGACGCAGCTGCTCGATCGCAGCAGCAGATTGTTCGACCGGTACATTGGGGTCAGGGCTGTGCAAATACAGAATGTCAAACGATTCAATTCCGATCCGGGACAACGAAGTTTCCGCATCGGCGATCAATTGCTTCGGCGAACTGTCGACCACGCGATTTCGGCTTGCGTCGTATCGCTGGCCGACTTTGCCCATCACATGAAATCGTTCACGCTGGGAACCGATCGCTCGACCGAGGTATCGATCGCTTTCGCCGTCATACCCGTAACTGAACGCAGTATCAAACGACGTAATGCCCGCGTCGATCGCTGCGGCGATGGTCGCAGTTGCGTCTTCATCAGTGACACCGATCGTGGTAATGCCCGCGATCGGCCACAATCCCATGGTGATCACTACACGCGACCCCGTGGCCCAAGCCGGCCAAACATCCGGTCCAATTCGTCGCGGCTAAAGAACAGTGCGGTTGGACGACCGTGCGGACAATGATGCGTGTCGTGATACAGATCCTTCTGCTCTAACAACGCCGTAATCTCTTCGGGCGACAGTGGATCGCCCGCCTTTACTGCTGCCTTGCACGCGATCGTTGACAATAAATGATTCAGCAGATCTTTCGCGTCTGGATCTTTACCAGCCGACATCAATGATTCCAAAACGACTCGCAACATGTCAGCCGGTGGCGTGTGCGGCAACATCGCTGGATAAGCAGTGATCACAATCGAATCGCCACCAAAGTCGTCAATCTCCAACCCGATTTTCGCCATCATTTCCTTCGCATCGATCGCACTGGTTCGTTCGGCCGGTGTTAGCGAGACCGGTTCAGGGACCAGCAAACGCTGCGATTCCAGCGAACTACCTTCGCCCAACACTTTTTCGCAAACTCGTTCGTACAAAACGCGTTCGTGAAGCGCATGCTGATCAATCACGACCATCCCCGTTTCGTCTTGCGTAACCAAGTAACGATTGTGGACTTGAAAGCCAAGGTAACAGACGCTCGGCGATTTCTTGCCTTCAGCGTTCTCATTTGATTCAGTCGATTCGGTATCCCACGGAGCCGCATCCGCGACCGGCTGCCTTGGTAAACCACCGTCATCAAACGGCCGAAATGCAGGCGTGCCCGAAGAGTTGCCGGGCAACGGTGCGCTCGGTGATGATGGGTTCGGTGATGATGCGCTCGGTGATGACGCACCCAACGATGGTGGAAGCGCAGCTGATCGTTGGGGGGATTCTTCCTGACCGGTGCGCGCCCAGTTGATCACTTCTTGGCGTTGCTGGTTTTCAATCTGATCGCTGGAACTAAAACGCGGTGGTGGATCCGGCGCTCGATGAACGTGCGGATCTTCGCGGCCAACACCGGGACTGACACCCGTTTGCTGCCCCGTCGACGCCGGGCCGACTCTTTGCGTCATGTCGGTTCGCAAAAACTGGTGCCGAAGCGTTTGCAACAATCGCCCGTACACCTTCCCACCATCGGTAAAGCGAACCTCCAACTTCGTTGGATGGACGTTCACATCGATCAAGTCCGCCGGCATGTCCAATCGCAAAAAGCAAACGGGAAACCGACCAACCATCAACAAACCGCGATACGCTTCGCCCAGTGCATGTTGCAAGGAACGATCGCGAATGTGGCGACCGTTCAGAAACAAATACTGCATTCGGTTGTTACCGCGATTGACCGATGGATCACTGACGTAGCCGCTGATTTTGATCGCGTCGTCGGCGTCGCTGATCGGGATCAACGATTCAGCAATTTCGTCACCAAAGAAAGCCCGAATGCGCTCGGACCAGTTCTTGGCCGCTGGCAAGTCATGCATCACCTTGTCGTTGTTGGACAACACAAAGTGAATGTGTGGATTCGCCAGAGCCAGCCGCGTGAACGCTTCGACAATGTGCCCACGTTCGGTTCCGGCTGTTTTCAAAAACCGATGTCGCACCGGTGTATTGAAAAATAGATTCCGAACCTCGATCACCGTTCCCGTCGGGCAACCTGCCGGGGATACCGGTTCGACCACTCCGCCGCGAACCACCATTTCGCTGCCCACCGCTTCGCCTTCGGCGCGGCTGCGGATCGTCAATTGCGACACACTACCGATCGAAGCCATCGCTTCGCCACGAAACCCAAGCGTGCTAACGCTGAACAGCGATTCGTCATCGGGCAACTTGCTGGTTGCGTGCGACGCAACGGCCAAAGGCAATTGTTCCGGTAGCATCCCGCAGCCATCGTCACTGATACGAATCGATTCGGTCCCGCCACCCGTGACGGAAACTTCGATGCGGTGCGATCCGGCGTCGATGCTGTTTTCAACCAATTCCTTGACCACCGATGCGGGTCGCTCAATCACCTCGCCAGCGGCAATTTGATTGATCAGGTTGGCGGGCAGTTGACGAATCGTCGGAAAGGCTTTGGTAGTCGCATTCATGCCCCAAATGTATCGCCCTGGATGCTCATCGCAACGCTCAATCGCGGGCTAGCCAAAAATGACCTTGCCGTGACAGGGTGTCTGTCGGCAGAATCGGCCAACATGACCAAGGTTCCCAAGCTGGTTTCCCAGCTTCAAGCGTCGTCACAGCCTCGTTTCCCAAGTCGTTTTCCACTCGATGTCTCGCAGCGACCCCTCCGATCAGCCGAACCCTTTCGCTTTTGCCGCGATTGAAGGTTTTCAAACGGCTCAATCCAACGGAAAAGGTCAGTCACCATCGATCCGATCACGGTCCGGCGGTGCAAAACGAGCCGTCATCAAAGCAGCAAAGTACTTGCTATTGATTGCATTGGTGTTCGCAGGCCTGATCGCGGTCCGGCATGTCAGCGGACACTGGCTGCTGAACCAACTGACCCACGACTTTGACGACTTGGCAGCCGAAGATCAGCAAAAACGGCTCGCACAAATCGAAGGCTTTGGCCGCCCTGCGATCCCCACGCTGGTTTCGGCGATGGCAGCCCAACAGACCACGACCGGGCGGACAGCTTATGACATCCTACGCCGTTTCCAAAACCAATGGACCGTGCTTGATGAAAAAGCATCCACACAACGGCACAGCGAACTCGTCGCGGCAATCGCGAATGTCGCACCACGCTTGCCGGATGACCGAACCGGTTGGGCGACCGCGTTGGTCCAACAATCAATCTTGAAATCCGTAGATCAAGAAACCAACGGTAAGAAAAATCTTTACCGCAGCGCTAACGAAACCCTCGCCATCCTGGCACACGATCACCGCAGCGGCCCCAGTATTTTGGGATCACCCGGCAGTACCGAATCAACGAACGATTCACCCAGCAACTTCACCCCCCAACAAACGACCGCCGACCCCAGCAGCCGAACACCACAACGCTTGTTAGCCAAGGCGCGACCCTTGCCCGTCGAAAAAACAGACGCGGGCGGACAATGGACCGATTGGCCGCCTGGCAGCGGAAACAACGTCGCACGCTCCGACACGCCATCAATCTATCGCTCAGGTAGCTCTACACTGGGTAGCTCTTCAATGGGCAGCTCAAAATTGAACAACCAAACCTCAGTCCGCTTGCGACCGGTCGTACCGAATCAAGCTGTCCAATTAAAACCGATCGAATCAATCGACAACATTGTTTCCAAACCAGCCTCGCAGCAACCCGTCAAACAAGCACATTCAGTAGCAACGTTGGTCGAAACCGCGTTGGAAGCCTACGACGATCGATCGGTGATGCATTGGCTCAGCAGCAACGATGCTGAACAACGACAATCCGCACGTCTGGAATTGCTCTCACGAGGATTCAACGACGCCCAAATCGACTTTTCAATCAACCTGGCTCATCCTGACGCCAGCGTCCGACTTCACTTTGTCAACGAATTAAGTCGTCATCAAGACATCGACCCACGACCATGGTTAAAACTGATGTGGAATGATGAAAGCCGCGAAGTCCGCCTGGCCGTGATTTCCGTCCTGGGAAGCCTGCGAGGACGCGACGCAAGCAGCGAATTACGACAACTGATGGCGCAAGAACGTGATCCAATGGTCGCAGCAAAAATCCGGGACGCGCTCGAACTCGGAAAACAAGCCCGACGTTAATCCCGCACCAAACTTCGTAGCGAACGTCGCCAAGACTTTCGGCTCCCCCAGTCATCGCCCACTTCAGTCATCGCCCACCTCAAGTGATCTCCCACCTCAGGCGATCGCCGCCAACCGACGATTCGCCTCAATCAACCGCGACGCAAAATCATCGTAGCGTCATTCAGTCACCACCCACTGCGTTACGGCAATTGGCTGATCATGGTGCGGCCATTGATCTGCTGAACCGCTTTCTGCAAAACGGCATCCTGAACATCCGTCGTGATCTCACCGTCGCGATTCGGACGAGCCGCAATGTAAGTGGGCTCCACCTCCACCGTTGGCTCGACACCGTTCAAGCTGATCGCTCGACCGCTCGGTGAGTAAAACTTTGCCGTCGTGAGACACAATCCAAACTTCGCCGTTTGCATTCGGAAGATCCCTTGCACGCTGCCTTTACCGTAACTGGTTTCCCCAACAATCTCGCCACGGCCGCTGTCGTGAATCGCACCAGCAAAAATCTCGCTGGCGCTGGCACTGTCGCCATCGATCAAAACCGCTAGCGGCACATTCCAAGTGTTGGGCCGATGTGCCTTGTAGTCAAAGTTTTCCCGAACGTTGCGGCCACGCGTCGTCACGATTGGACCTTCGCCGATAAAACGATCAGCGACTTCCACCGCAGCAGACAACAAGCCGCCTGGGTTGCCACGAACATCGATGATCAACGAACGCATGCCTTGGCGATGCAAATCCCACAACGCTTTCTCGATGTCACGAGTCGTCGTTTTTTGAAAGTTGGTCAACCGCAGGTAACCGATTCGTTGATCCACGTCCACAAAGTGAACATTCTCGACGCATGGAACATCAACCCGGCGACGCTGGACCCTGATGGTTCGCTCCTTTCCGTCAACATCAACGATATCGATCGACGCATAGCTATGTTCCGGTCCACGAAGCAAATCGGCGACATAATCGGGATCATTGGTCGTCGTTCGATTCTCGTTAACACCGACAATCGACTCTCCGCCGCGAATTCCGGCCTTCGCCGCAGGTCCACCTGGAATCACCGACAGAATCTGCAAACGATCTTTCTTGGCCTTTAGTTCTAAACCCAACCCGACAAAGTTGCCCTCGATGTTCGAGAACATTTCAGTCAACTGGTTTGGCGAAAGCAAACGTGTGTATGGATCAAGCGTCGAAACGGCACCGCTAAGGTATTCCATTGCAACAGCCGTCCCCGACAACCCCAACTCGGCTTGAGCCCGTTGTGCAACCATCGACACCGACGCTCGCAAGTCAAAACGAGTCGCAGTGCTGCGATCTTTCAACTGCTGATGGACGGTGTTGCGGAAATGCGAGACTTTTTCAATATCTGTATTTGGAAGTACCTGATCCAAAAAACTCGGTTCGTTCAGCGCGACTTCTAATGCTGCGGTACCGTGAATCAGAACGCGACTCCAATCGACATCTTCGACATAATGCGTTTGCAGATTAGCCAGAATTTCAGAGTACAAATCCAGGGCCGATGCTGTGCTCATCTGCTGAGTCGATTGCAGAAAGCTCTCATCTTTGTAACGACGGTTCACGTCGTAGTACAAACGGCTGATGATCATCCGCTGATACAATTGCGTGTTGGTTGGATACTTACGAGTAAACTTTTCGTAGTGCCGAATCGCTTCGCCCCAACTTCGTTTTTGTTCTAGCTTTAAACCAGATTGCAGAGCCGCGTCAATTTCCTCGCCAGCTTGCAACTGCGAAACATCAGCACTACGTGCCACATCCGCTCTGGCCGTGCTAGCGATGAAGAAAGAAAGAACAGTGAATAAAACAACGCCCGATAAAATGGGCGAGCACTTGATGCGACAATTCGACTGGTAAGCGAAATCCATGCGTTGCAACTTCCATCGAGCATCCGGAGGAGCGGGGCCTTGTCAAAAGTCGTGTCAACGATTGCTGACGCGTCGATTGGGGCGTGCCGAGTAAGCGGATACTCAAGGGAGGGACAGTAC
>CAYVAN010000018.1:16281-32578 GCA_964449225.1 uncultured Rhodopirellula sp. | reverse complement strand
TCGCTCGGCTCTCCGAGCCGACAGCGCCATCGGCTCGGAGAGCCGAGCGACATTGCCCAGCTTGAAAAACTGAGTTGCCATGCGACAAGCAGCGGATCCGTTGCGACCTTGACGGTAGTCTTCGAGACAGCAAGGGTCAACGAGAAACACAGCCGGCACCTCCTTGAAGCTTAGCCCAAAACGTTAAAACCGTCACGACCTGAAACTTGCCTCGCTTTGCCTTGACATCGCGTTCGATTGCAATCAACCTCGCCCGACTGAGAAGCCCTCGTCCTCTATCAATTCCTCACGATCCTGATCTAGAACGGATTTAAAAGTCCCATCCAT
This sequence comes from uncultured Rhodopirellula sp., assembly GCA_964449225.1. Taxonomy (GTDB): domain Bacteria; phylum Planctomycetota; class Planctomycetia; order Pirellulales; family Pirellulaceae; genus Rubripirellula. The sequence goes on along the minus strand of CAYVAN010000018.1, from coordinate 32,251 downwards.
GAAAATACTTCTTACCGGCGGCTGCGGATTTATCGGGTCAAACTTGATCCGCCACTTGATCACCGATACAGATCACCATGTCATCAATTTGGACAAGCTCACCTACGCGGGCAACGCAAGTTCGTTAGCTGACCTAGCCAATCATGATCGATACCAGTTGATTCAGGCCGACATTGGTGATGCAGCGCAAATGGACAAGGTCTTCGCCGACTTTGCACCCGACAGCGTCATGCATTTAGCCGCAGAGTCTCACGTTGACCGGTCCATCGACGGGCCAGCCGATTTCATTCAAACCAACATTGTCGGCACTTTCAATCTGTTGCAATCAAGCATGCAACATTACCGAAATCTCGAAGGTGATCGAAGAGATAGGTTCCGATTCCTGCATGTTTCAACGGATGAAGTTTACGGTTCACTTGGCGAAACAGGAATGTTCTCAGAGACAACGCCTTATGATCCGCACTCGCCTTATTCCGCCACCAAGGCTTCGTCGGACCATTTGGCCCGTGCCTGGAAAACCACGTTTGGCTTACCGGTCCTAGTAACCAACTGTTCGAATAACTACGGGCCTTATCAATTCCCGGAAAAACTGCTTCCGGTGATGATCCTTAAATGCCTAAACGAAGAACCGTTGCCTGTGTACGGCGAAGGCTTGAACGTTCGCGACTGGCTTTACGTCGAAGACCATGCCCGTGCGTTACACGTCGTGCTGGAAACGGGAGTTGTCGGTGAGACTTACAACATCGGTGGAAACAGCGAGCGACGGAATATCGATTTGGTCAATGCAATTTGTGAAATCATGGATGACGTTCGCCCGCGTCCATCCGGTGGCAAGCACAGCGACCTGATCACCTATGTCAAGGATCGTCCGGGTCATGATTTTCGTTACGCCATCGATTCAAGCAAAATTCAAAAAGAACTTGGTTGGCAACCGCAGCACTCACTAGAAGTATGTCTTCGCCAAACCGTCCACTGGTACCTGGATAACCAACAGTGGTGGAAGAACATTCTGGACGGCAGCTACAAAATGCAACGTCTTGGCACCTAAAGCAAACATTGGAATTGAATGATGAAGGGAATAATTTTAGCCGGTGGCAGCGGCAGTCGCCTTGCGCCGTTGACAACCGCAATCAGCAAACAACTGCTGCCGGTCTACGACAAACCGATGATCTATTATCCGTTGTCAACTTTGATGCTGGCTGGTATCCGCGAAGTTTTGGTGATTTCGACACCTCAACATACGCCACTGTTTCAGTTGTTATTGGGCGATGGCAGTCAGTGGGGCATCAAGATCGAATATAAGATCCAGCCTAAGCCCGCAGGCCTAGCCCAAGCGTTCATCCTTGGCGAAGAATTTATTGACGAACAATCCTGCTGCCTGATCCTCGGCGACAACCTGTTCTACGGACAGGGAATGACGTCTCTGATGGAATCGTCCGCTACGATTGATGAAGGTGCGTTGATTTTTGCCTATGAGGTGCGAGACCCAAGAGACTATGGCGTCGTTTCCTTTGATGAAAGCGGCAAGGCAATTTCGCTGGAGGAAAAACCGGCGAAACCGAAGTCCAACTTTGCGGTGCCAGGGTTGTACTTCTATGACAACAAAGTGACAGAGATCGCTAAGTCATTAAAGCCATCGGCGCGAGGTGAGCTAGAAATTACCGACCTAAACCGACGTTACCTAGAAGCAGGAACCTTGCGAGTCGAAGCGTTTGGTCGCGGCACCGCTTGGTTGGATACTGGAACGCATGACAATCTGCTAGACGCCAGCAGCTTTGTTGGTGCAATTGAAAAACGAACTGGCTTAAAAGTGGCTTGTCCGGAAGAAATTGCTTATTGGCGTGATTGGATTTCGGTTGATCAATTGAAAGCTCGTGCTGAACTGCACAAAAACTGTGAGTATGGCGAGTACTTGCACCGACTTGTGCGAGAACCAATCAAGCACCGAAAGTCCTAGACGCCTTTCTGTTGGGCAGTGACGTGATTTACATAAACACCAACGGGGGTTTGCCCGTTTTCCGAGTCTAATTCTGAATATGAAAATTCTGTTCGTCAGCGCAACTGAATACGCAGTGGAGCATTTTGCGGGGCCCTATATTGAAGCGCTGCATCGCGATGGGAACCAGATTCACGTTTTGACCGGTGGTGAAATTGGGAACTACGCTGGGCCCGAAGGCTTGGTAAGAAAGTCGATCAAACTGAGCCGGAAACCTGACCCTTTCCGCGATTTCGCCCAGGTGTTATCGCTCGCAAAGTACATGCGTGCGAACCATTTCTCGGTTGTCTACTCGATCAGTCCCAAAGGCGGTTTGGTTGCTCAATTGGCTGCAAGACTTGCCGGAATTCCTCATCGCATCCACTTTATGACTGGCCAAACCTGGAAAACAAGAAGCGGAACTGGTCGCTGGATATTAAAAAGTCTCGATAAGCTGATTTGCTCGCTGGTTTCCAAAGCCTACGTTGACAGCCAATCACAGGTTGAGTTTTTAATCGAACAGGGAGTACTACGAAGATCAAAAGCAGTGGTACTTGCCTCGGGTTCTGTATCGGGTGTCGCGGTCAATGACTTTTTGTTTTCGCAAGAGAACCGGACAAAGGTCCGGCAACAATACGGAATCACGGATGATCAAATCTTGATCTTCTTCCTAGGTCGTGTCTCGTCCGTCAAAGGAATCCGAGATCTTGTTGACGCTTTCAGCATTGCACACGCGAAAGATGACCGTTTAAGACTACTAATTGTGGGGCCTGACGATGGAGACGCCGATGCTGTGAAGGCCAAAATTTCAGATCAAGGTTTGCAGGATGTAATTTCGGCTCAGTGGTCATCCACCCCAAGACCAGCGATACAATACTCCGCAGCAGAAATGTTATGCGTGCCTTCCTATATGGAGGGCTTCGGTAACGTGGTGCTTGAATCAGCATGTGCCGGTGTTCCGACTATCGGCTCGGATATTTACGGCTTACAAGATGCCATCGCCGATGGCCAAACAGGTCTGCTATTCGAGCTGGGAAACGCAGAAGATTTAGCCGACAAGATTTTGCGTCTTTCAACGGATCCAGAATTTAGACGTCAACTGGGAAGCAATGCTCTACAGCGTGTTCAAACAGAATTTTCGCAAGAACATCTAGTCGCTGCGTTCATGGAAGCACATGATGCGTTGACAGTCACCGCGTAACGAAGAGCCTTCGCATGCTTTCTATTGAACTTTCGTTCTTAGTGTTTTCAAGTATCGCCGTCATCGTGGCGGTGATCAGGGGGCGAAAGAACGGCTGGAGTCATGCGCTGGGCGTCTCGATGGCAATTTCTTTGCTATCCGCGTCATGGTTTGAAATTTTCGTCACTGATGATTTTCCGATAAAAACATCCACGGCCGTTGCGGTGGTCATGCTTTCGATCATCACAATTTTGCGTCCAAAAATCCTGCTGTCACCGATTGGTTTGATCGACATCGTTTTGGGATGTCTTGTTATCTGGAATATTGTTGTCGATGTGTCCTATGGCACCAACATTTTGCCAACATCGATTAAGGCTTGGGGTGAATGGATGCTACCGTTTGCTGCCGGCCGGTATGCGATGATCCACCGCGCGGCAATGCCCAAATTGGCTCCCTGGTTTGTTACTGTGATGGTTGTGATGGGGGTTGCTGCGATCATCGAGTCGCTGACCTCCGTTAATCTTTGGGGAGTCTTGTTTCATGAAGTGGATGATAGTGTCACTCAGTCAACCGGCAAGCGATACAACCTCCTTTATCGTGCGATTGCGAATGTCCGAAATCCAATTTTCTTGGGTGTGCTGCTGATCACATTGCTGCCCTGGATCATGGCGTTGATTGAATCCAATGAAGGCGATCGAAAGGTGAAGTTCATTGGACTGGGAGCATTCCTGATCACAATCCTTGGCGTTTTCGCAACGGTTTCACGCGGTCCCGTGATCGCGTTGATCATCGTTGCGGCAGTGTATGCAGCGATCTCTAACCGGATTGCTCGACTAACCGTGGTCGCAGCGATGGTGATTGGTGGGATCGGTATCTACGTCCAATTTGACAATGTCGTACGGCTTGTCGACGTTGGCGTCAATGAACGCGGATCCTTGATGGAAATTGATGGCGAGGTCAAAATCTATGACGGAACTCGACATCGATTGATGGTCCTAAATCTTTACGTCCCGATCATTGCTAAGGCAGGGCCGATGGGATTCGGAAGCGCAGCAACAGGGTCGTTCCCGCCCCAAATCCCCGGCCTGCCCAGTGATCCTAAAATTCGTGACAGACTTGGCGTGGTCGACAACTCATTTCTGGTCAACGGCTTAAGACTCGGCTACGTGGGACTTACGCTTCTCGCTTCGCTGTTTGCTGCCACCGTTTTCACGGCGATTTCCATGCGACAGAGCGCAGGAACGTTCTTGCACCCGCTGGGCTCGAAGACCATGACCCTTTTTGCAAGTACGTTTGTCGCGATTCCATGTGCATTGATGACACTTTACTGGGACTATGACTTTGCATTCTGGGTACTGATGCACATGGGCCTGGTTGCTGGCATGGCTTCGCAAAGCAAGTGGGCAAGACGCGGCATCAACATTGATGAAACGTTCTAGTCTGGTCGCTAATACCGTTTCATCATGGTCGCCCGTGCATCGCGACGACCTATGGAAAGATTTACCGGTTATTCGGCTTTTGCTGCGAATGTGGCCTGAATTGCCTAAAGCAGTTATCCGCAGGCGAAGGATGCAATCCGAACGTACTTGCGGTCTTTGTGATTGCATTCTCTTTATCGTGTGCCGATGAAGCTGCCTAGGGACGGATCCCCATAATTGCGCAGGAGCATGTTGTGAAGAACTATCGATCGCCGTGGTTAGCGGCTTCAATCTTGGCATTTTCGTTTGCCGGATGTGCCGGATTAAACGACGCCCACTACGAAAAAACTCAAAAGCTTCGTGCCGTACGGGAGTACATCAGTTGTGGAAATCCACAATGCGAGAAATTCCCGCACGATTACAAGCTCGGTTGGATTGATGGGTTTTACAACATCTCCACGGGCGGCCCATCCTGCCCGCCAGCAGTTGCACCCGAGCGGTACTGGAACCCAAGCCAGGTTCTGAAGGACTGCGACAACCGCCGTCATTCGTATTACAGCGGATGGCAGGACGGTGCATCGCGGGCATCTCAATTCCCCGACACTCACCACTTGAAAATCTTTGAGACCTGTGAGTGCCCGATGCCAAGATGCGAGACGGCATGCGGAACAGGTGACTGCGTTCCATGCGGTTTGGGAAGCGTCGGATCGCCGGTGCATGCCGAGCTGATCGAGATGCCCTACGTCCAAGAATCCATCCTGCCAACACCAGTCGTGCCACCTGCTCCGGTCAGTTCCGACGACAGTGATGATGACGACGAAATGATTGATGGTGACGACGACACTACAAACGTCGATACAGCGGACCGCTCGCAAAACGTCACCATGCACCGCTTGGAGATGCTTGAGACTGAACCCATCAAATCGCAAGATACCGCAGAGGGCGGAGACGCACTTGGCCAAGAAAGTCGTGCGGCATCGATCTACGGCTCTGCATTCGACGTCATCCGCGATGACTCATCAACGGTGAAACTACAGGAACAAGACCCAATTGAAACCGTGAAGGCGGTCCAGGATCAGGCGACCGAGTCAAAGGCTCCTCAGTCAGAGGCGAATCATGTCGCGACAACCGAACCTAAGATCATCGTGCCCGCAGCAACCATTCGCAAAGTAGAGGAATCTTCAGGCTCAACCCCTGATGGCGACATTCCGTCGGAAGGCACTGTCAAACTTGTTAAAAAGTTTAGCTTTTCACCCGCCGGTACGAAAAACAGCGACGGCAATAACAATGCTGGGTCAACAAAAGCCAAGGCAGCGAAGAAACCCGCTGCGGAGCTTAAGCGGGTCTCGATGAAGAAGCCAGCTCGACTGAAAAAGACCCAAGGTCAGCCGGACCAGTCAACCAAGCAGACTCGCCACCCTGCGGTAGCGAAGGAAACCATTCCAGTTCGTTTCGAGATGATCGAAAGCTACGGATCGGATAAGCCGCAAACTGTGGTGCAGGCAAAGTAGACCAGGCATCTGGTTCGTCGGACAGGATGTTCGGCGAACTTGGCAACGATCGCCGGTGGACCCGACGAGTTGCTTTTTTCAACTCAATTTTTTGACCATTGCGAAGGGACTCGGCAATGTTTTTGTCACCGAAAATAACTAAAGTCGTCGGACGTTCAGCCAAACTTCTTTTAGCGGCGGGCTTGCTGGCGTCGAGCACGGGATGCCATCTGGTTTCCTCTGCTCACAAGGCAATTCCAGCGCACCGTTTGCCAAAAGATTTATTCGATTGCCCGCGGGAAACGCTTGCCCCGCTGCCCTTCGCTTCGCTGGGACAAACCAAGCCAGCGGAACACCTGATCGATGCCGGTGACACCTTGTCGGTATTTATCTACGGTGTCTTTCCGCCGACCGAGGATGAAACACCGATCGTCCAAAGAACTCAGGCGATCAGTCAACGGTACTATCCTGCACGTGGTTCCCAAGTCGGAACTGCAACCGGTTTACCAGTTCGCGTGGAAGCCGATGGATCCATCGACCTGCCATTGATCGGGCGCGTGAACTTGAGCGGATTGACGGTCAACGAAGCGAAGGACAAAGTCCTTGATGAGTATCGCGATGAGGACATCCTGCAAGAAGGCCGTGAACGAATCACGCTTAGCTTATTAATGCCACGGTTGCATCGCGTTGTTGTACTTCGCGAAGACACACCTGCTCCGGCGGTTTCACTCAATTCGCCTCAGGCTGTCGATCAAATCCACCGTGGTAGCGGTGAAGTCATTGATTTGCCGGTCTATGAAAATGACGTGCTTCATGCGATGGCTGCGACCGGTGGTTTGCCCGGCACGGACGCTGCTCGCGAAGTTTATGTGATCCGAAAAGAAGCAGGCGTCAGTGGCCAATTCATGAGCGCAGGTAACCTGCAAAGCATCGTTAGCGGTGGACAGGGCGATGGCTGTGGGCCAGGCGTTGTTCGGATTCCATTGGCGGGTTGCCCGTGCGAGGCAGTTCCGTTCACCGAAGCGGACATCACCATGGGCGATGGCGACGTCTTATTCATCCCGCGTCGAAACGAGTACTTCATTGCCGGTGGCTTGTTGCCAGGCGGACGCGTACCGCTGCCACGTGATGAGGATGTTGATGTAATCGAAGCGATCGCAATGGCGACCGGTTCCGCAGGCGGTCCACTGGGACAAGACGGTAGAGTGCTTGCCACTGGGCGAGTCGGAAATCTTCGCGAGCCCACACGCGTCCTGATTATCCGGGAGCTGCCCGATGGTAGGTCCATGACAATCAGAGCTGACTTAGATCGCGCCGTTTACGATCCCAATGAGAGGATCCGCATTCTGCCCAACGACGTTGTGATGCTTCATTTCAAACCGTCCGCATCTGCCATCTACTCAACACTTAATTGGTTCAGCGGTGATGGAATCGGAAACGTGTTTAGTCGAGTCAACGACTAGTCCAGTCACGTCAATCTAAAAGAAAACCTCGCGAGTGATCGCGAGGTTTTTTATTGGACAAATCTTTATTGGACAAATCGATGTTCGACACATCACCATGCAATGAATCTTGTTGAAGATCCCTCGGAACATGCTCTTAACAAGATCCACGTCAATTGCAGAGTGAATGGAGGTCTGTTCAAAATCAACCTTGGGAAAGCGATTGGCCCTTGGCCATCGCGTCTTCGGCTTTGGTGATGTACTGCTGATCGTCGGTTCCGGCCCAGGCTCTCTGGTACGTAACGCTCAGCGCGGTGTAATTGAACGACTCTTCTGGCTCAAGTTCCACGGCCTTTTCTGCATGCTTGATTGCAAGCTCATGTTGACCTGTCTTGGTATGAACCCGCGCCAAAGCCAAGTGCGCCAAAACGAACGTATCATCGGCAGCAACGATCTCGTCGAGTCCTACGACTGCTTCGTCATACTTTTCGTCGTCAATCAACTTCTCGACTTCGTTGTACTTTTTGTGTGGGTCCATGATTCTTTACGTAGGTGAGTGTAGGACAATTGTCCCAATTGTCTTTTGAATTCACTGTCAAATTGCGAAGGTCAATTGGGACAATTGACCTGCCGACAGTCTACGAAAAAAGCCACCCCTCGCCGATGGGAGGAATGGCTTCGATTGAAATATCAACGCGATCGAGAGAAGAGACCTTCTATCGAAGTGCTGCCTGTGCGGCTGCCAAACGTGCGATTGGCACGCGGAACGGACTGCAACTGACATAGTCCAGACCGACGCGATGGCAAAAATCCACCGAAGCCGGATCGCCACCGTGTTCGCCACAAATACCGATCTTCAGCTTAGGCTTCGTGCTACGTCCCTTGCTGACTCCCATTTCGACAAGTTGTCCAACACCGCTTTGGTCAAGCGACTGGAAGGGGTCAACGTGCAGAATGTCTTGCGAGAGATAGTCGGGCAAGAACGTGTTGATATCGTCACGGCTGTAACCAAACGTCATTTGAGTCAAGTCATTGGTACCGAAGCTGAAGAAATCAGCGTGCTCGGCGACTTCGTTCGCAGTCAAGGCAGCACGTGGAATTTCGATCATTGTGCCGATCAAAATGTCTAGCTTACCGCTGAACTTCTTAGCCGTCTTAGTTGCTTCAATCGTTTCTTCGACCTTAGCGCGAAGCATTGAAAGCTCGGCTGACGTCCCAACCAGTGGGATCATAATCTCGGCATGAGCCTTGATCTTTCGGCCAGCACAATTAATGGCGGCTTCCACGATCGCACGAACTTGCATTTCTAGAATTTCGGGGTAGGTGACGCTGAGGCGACAACCACGGTGACCCAACATTGGGTTGGATTCGTGGAGGGCTTCAGCACGCTTAACGATGTCGGCTGGCTTAACGCCAAGTTCCGTTGCCATTGCCTTTTGCGCGGCTTTTTCGTGAGGCAAGAACTCGTGAAGAGGCGGGTCCAGCAGACGCACGGTGACAGGCAAACCGTTCATTGCCTTGAAGATGCCCTCGAAGTCTTTGCGTTGGAAAGGAAGCAGCTTTTTCAGTGCAGCCTTACGTTCTTTTTCGGTTTCCGCCAAAATCATGGAACGCATGTGAATGATTCGGTCGGCTTCAAAGAACATGTGCTCGGTACGGCAAAGGCCAATACCCTCGGCACCAAATTCACGAGCCCGTTTGCTGTCCGCTGGTGAATCCGCGTTGGTGCGAATGCCCAATTTTCGGTACTCATCGGCCCACTTCATCAACTTGGAGAAGTCACCGGACAATTTCGGTTCTTGAGTTTCAACCTCACCGGCCATCACTTCACCAGTGGTGCCATCCAAACTAATGACGTCCTTGGGGCCAAAGGTTCGGCCACTGACTTTGATCTTCTTTCCTTTTTCGTCAATCACGACATCCCCGGCACCTGCAACGCAACACTTGCCCCACCCACGTGCAACGACCGCCGCGTGACTGGTCATCCCACCGGTGCTAGTCAAAATGCCCGAAGCAGCGTTCATACCATCGACGTCATCTGGGCTGGTCTCTTGGCGTACCAAGATGACTTTCTCGCCAGCTTCGGCACGCTCACGTGCGTCTTCGGCGGTGAACGACAACTTGCCAACCGCAGCACCTGGCGAAGCAGGCAAGCCGCGGCACAAAACATCAGCAGCGTTGCGGGCGGTGGGCTTGAAACTGGGCAACAGCAACTGAGTCAAATCGTTTGCAGGAACCCGCATAACGGCTTCCTTTTGATCGATCAATTTTTCCTTGACCATATCGCAAGCGATTTTGACAGCAGCAACTCCGGTGCGTTTGCCAGTTCGCGTTTGAAGCATGTAAAGCTTGCCACGCTCAATCGTGAATTCGATGTCCTGCATTTCGGCGTAGTGATCTTCTAGCGTCTTCTTGATTGCGAGCAATTCCTTATGAACCGCACGATTCCATTTTGGCATTTCCGCGACAGGTTGCGGCGTTCGAATACCAGCGACGACGTCTTCACCTTGTGCGTTGATCAGGAATTCGCCAAAGAACTTGTTCTCGCCCGTGTTGGGGTTACGGGTGAATGCAACGCCAGTGCCCGAATCATCGCCCATGTTTCCATAGACCATTGATTGAACATTGACTGCCGTTCCAAGCAATCCGCGAATGCCTTCAATTTCGCGATAACGTACTGCACGGGTCGTGTTCCACGATCCAAAGACCGCCTTGATTGAAAGCTCCAATTGCTTGATTGGATCTTGAGGGAAAGCTTCGCCGGTGTGCTTTTTGAACAGCGCTTTGTAGTCTTCGCAAAGCTGCTTCAAACCCTCGGCGGGAACTTCAGTGTCTTCGGAAACCTTGTACTTTTTCTTGATCTTATCGAAAGCTGCTTCAAAAGCGTGGTGATCCATACCGACGACAACGTCGCCGAACATGTTGATCAAACGACGGTAAGCGTCGTACGCGAAACGCTCGTTCTTGGTTGCCTTGGCAAGCCCCTTGGTTGCGGCATCATTGAGCCCTAGGTTCAAGATGGTGTTCATCATTCCGGGCATGCTGACCGCGGCACCACTACGAACACTGACCAAAAGCGGATTGGCGTCATCGCCGAACTTTTTGCCAAGTTCCTTTTCCATGACCTTGACGGCCTTGGCAACTTCATCCATCAAGCCAGCAGGCAGTTTTTCGCCGGAATCGATGTACGAAGCACAGCACTCGGTTGTAATTGTGAATCCGGGAGGCACTGGCAATCCAATTTTGGTCATTTCAGCAAGGTTCAGTCCTTTGCCGCCCAAGATGGACTTACTTTTGCCTTTTCCTTCGGTCTTGGTTTTCCCGAAGTAATAAACCATCTTGCTAGGTTTGGTCGCAGCTTTCTTCGCCATTGTTTTTCTCTAAGAAGTTCACGAATCGTGTCAGTGATTCGGCGTTGTAAATGATTCAGCGGAATGCGTCGTCGCTTGCAAGTCATGCGTTGACAAACGACAAGTAAACAGCGTTCAACATTGCCCGAACCATAAGGAATATTGCTGTTTTGAGCCGGTAATGTATTTGCGACCCGCGATTGGGTCAATGACTTGACATGGCTCAGCGGGGCAAATCAGTTTTTCACTTTAAAGTGCCCTCCAATGTCGCTTGGCTTTCCGTGCCGATAACGATGTCGCCCCGAAGCGCCGAGCGATATTGCCTGCTTGAAAAACTGATTTGTCCTGCATGGTTCAGGACGGCGAAAGAAGCCATCGGCACCCAATCGAGGCACCGCTGCCGGACCGGCCACGGTCCCGCTTCAGCTAGGCATAGAAAAAGGACGCTGGGCGATAAACACCCAACGTCCTTGGCGATTCACCCGAAGGATAAATCGATAGGGCTGACAGGAATCGAACCTGCACTCCCGAAGGAACTAGATCCTAAATCTAGCGCGTCTGCCAGTTCCGCCACAGCCCCGCATTGGAACGCCAATAAGATGTTTGTTGGAAAAAAAATGACAGGGGCCTCAGGGGCAGTTGAGGCCCCTGTCGCATCAAGCCCAAAGGAAAGGGGCAATTCTCCTTTAGGCGATGCATTCCAACAATTTCAGTTCTTAACTCATTGGCAGTTTCGCGGATTCACCTATTTTGTCAACGATTCATCGCCTGTTACGGTCGGAACGACCCAAACTTTAACACTGGCATCGACCTCACTGTGAAGGTGAACTTTCACGGTGTAAAGCCCCAACTCTTTCAGTGGCCCTTCCAAACGAATCTGGTCGGTCGCCAACGTGAATCCAGCTCCCTTGAGAGCGTCAACAATTTCGTGAGGCCCAACGCTGCCGTAAAGGTGACCTTCGTCGTTGGCGTTTGCTTCGATCGTGATCGATTGCGCCGCCAATTCGTTTGCTTGCTTGCGGAAGCTGCTTAGCTTTTCTAGCTCGATCGCGCGCAGTTTTTCACGATGCTTTTCCACCATCCGCTTGTGGTGGTCAGTCGCGACAGTCGCCAATCCTTGGGGAAGCAAATAGTTCAGAGCAAAGCCGGGCTTCACTTCGATGATGTCGCCCTGTTTTCCCAAATGCTCGACGTTGTGAATCAGCAGCAGTTGAACGCCACCGGTTTCGCCTTTGGGAAGGCGTTTGAACATTTGAGATCGTTGTTTGGTTGCCATGTCTGAATCTCGGACTGAAAATTAATTCGTTTAAAAGTTTGGTTCAATTTATCTTAGAACGGAATATCTGGTTCGTCATAGCCCGGTCCGTCACCGGTTGGCTGAGCATCGCGTTGACCCGCTGTTTCCTGAAGCGAAGGCTCATGCACCTGCGACGCTCCGTTGCCAGGCCCCGATGTCAGATCGCCGCCATGATTTTGCGTTGATCCAGCCGAAGTCCGCTCTGCCGAATGTTCTTCGTGACTTGCACTCGACCGGCCAGCGTTTGCGTGACCTGAATCGGATGGACCGGTCGTGCCGCTCAACATTTGCATTCGGTCACAAACGACCTTCAACTTGCTTCGCTTTTTGCCTTCGCTCTCCCAACGTTCTTGCTTCAATCGGCCTTCTACCAGGATCGGAGACCCTTTGCCGAGGTACTCACTCGCTACTTCTGCGGTTCGTCCCCACATGGTCACGTCGATGAAAGTAACCTCTTCAACCCATTCACCGCTAGCAGACTTGCGTCGTTCGTTCACCGCAACCGCGATATCAGCCACAGCGGTACCGCCGGGCGTGTAACGCAATTCGATGTCACGGGTAAGATTCCCGACCACGATCACTCGGTTATAGCTAGCCATTAACGTTACTCCCGCGATCCCCAGCGTTAGGCTGGTGCTTCCGCTTCGGTGGTGGCTTCGGCATCATCACCAGACTCTTCAGCTGATGCAGAAACCTTGACAGCTTCGCCGCGAGCGTTTGCCAAAATTGGCTCGATCAATCTTGGCTCTAGCTTCAATGTCAATTGACGCAGGACTGGCTCACACAAGTGGAAAGCTCGGTCGATCTTTGGCAAATCAACGCCTTCCATCTCGAAGTAAGTTAGCCAGTAGGTGCCTTTTTGGTGCTTGTCGATCGGATAAGCAAGCTTTTGCTCCATCCACAATCGGCTGACCAGCACTTCGCCACCAGCCTCGGTGATGATGTCGCTGACCTGGGCACTCACGCCACCAGGATCACGAGCGTACAGGTTGCTGTCCAGAATCAGCAGGGTTTCGTAAGTGTTTCTTGCCACGATGGGTCGGTCTCTTCGGATAGACGTTGTTCGGTAAACCGTAAATTTGTCAGCTTCGCTTCTGTTTTGCTTAATCGCTTCTATTTCGTCGCTTCTACTCTGCTTGGTCTGTTCGATTTGTCGCTGGCAGGCTCGCAGATGATTCGCGTTGGTCTTGCCAACAATTTTGAATTCGGGAGTTTAGCGATTGAACAGTGATTCGTCATGCCCAGAAGGCATCGAATTCAATCTTTATTTCGTTTCACTGGTTATTTGGTCTGATTTGAGTCATTGACGGGGTCGCCGCTGGCCATTGACTCACTTTTCGACTTCGTGCGTTTTCCCTTTGGTGCAGGCTTGCCGACCGAATTGTAACGATTCATCGATTCGACGACTCCAAGATTCACCCAATCGATAACAGCATTTGCGGCGGTGGTGGTGGTCGCTTCTATCGCGTCAAGCTCTTTTTTTGCAAATCGCCCCAGCACATAGTCAGCAGTTTCCCAGCCCGGTGGAGGCCTGCCGATCCCGACTTTCAACCGCGAAAACGACTCGCTTCGCAGATGCCGAATGGTATCGGCAACCCCTTTCTGCCCGCCTGCCGATCCATCTTTCTTAAACCTCAGACGCCCGACTGGCAGATCCAAATCATCACAGACAACCAATAAATCATGCTCAGCCAGTTTGTAAAATTCAATGGCTTTGCGAACACTCTGGCCGCTGGCGTTCATGTAAGTCTGCGGCCAAAGCAAAACTACTTTCTCGCTGCCGACCATCGCCTCTGCCGCCTCGCCCTCGAAACGACTCTTCGAGGGACTTGCGGAACTTAACGAGGCAACCTTGGCAACAACATCGAAACCGATGTTGTGCCGCGTTTGCTCGTATTTTTTGCCCGGATTCCCAAGCCCAACGATCAGCTTCACGGCACAACTGCCCCTGCAACTAGGCTGATTCGTCCGAATCGCCACCCTTGGCGATCACTTCCGGTTCAGCACCGACTGCCGATTCTGCTTCGGCATCGTCCGAAGCTCCCTTGGGCTCTTCGATTCGGACAATCACGGCGTCAGCCTCGGTGACTAAAACGACACCTTCTGGCAATTCCAAGTCGCCGGCGGTCAAGTGAGAGCCCATTGCCAATTCAGAAACATCGACGTCCAACGCATCAGGAATCCCGCCAGCAGGACAGCGAATGTCAACTTCGTGCATGTTCTCGAGCAGCATGCCACCACTACGAACTCCCACGGATTCGCCGCGAGTGTGAATGGGCACCGTCACTTCGACTTCCTCTTTCAAATTCACCCGGATCAAATCCAAGTGAAGGACTTCGATGCCCAATGGATCCCAGTGAACGTGGTTCACCAGTGCAGTTTCAGAAACAGCACCCTTCAATTCCACGGTTTTGCTGTGGTGGCGGATCAGTGTGTTGACCTGAACCTTGGGAACCGCCAAGTGCTCATTTCCCTCACCGTGACCATACAAAACAGCAGGAACCTTGCCTTCACGGCGAAGTCGCGTGGTGGCCGCGGAGCCTACTTTTTCTCTTCGTTCAACTTCCAGCACTTCTGCCATCGGGAAAGCCTTGTCTCAATTAATTGTCTGGGGGGGGAGGGGCATCTAAAAAGCCCAAGCATTTTTTTCTGGCCGCTAAGTATGGCGGAACGCGGATTGCACACAAGCCCAAAGAGCAATTCGTTGGCCGCTTGAGCGGATAATGTAGCGTTCGTTTCGCGAAGCGTATTCGGGTTTCGGTCGTTCTCCGCTTTGCACTACACTTCCGACCACTCGATGGTTGATGGTCACAATGGATGGTGGCTGGGCCTGGGAATGACTCAAGCGAGCATTCCGGCGAGTGTCGCCTTCCCCCATGGAATGGAGCCCTGACGGCATGGATGCCCGATTTTTTGTTGCCAGTGCGGCGTTTGCGGGACTGATGTTGGCCGTTGTCTGCGACGCCAGCGGTGCTGGATTTCTCACTCAGAACTTTATCGTTCAAGCGCCCACACCAGCGCTCGCCAAATCGGTCGGCGAATCGGCCGAACGCTATCGCAACGACCTTGCCACTTACTGGCTAGGAAAACAGCTACCAGCGTGGCCTACACCTTGCCCCATCCGCGTGATTTCCGGTCCTACCTTAGCGGCGCAGGGTGTCACGACGTACAACCGCGCACCCGTTCGTGATTTCCAAATGGAAGTCGTGGGAACGCCCGAAAGAATCCTGGACAGCGTGCTGCCTCACGAAGTCACCCACACTGTCTTGGCGACGCACTTCGGTCGCCCCTTGCCCCGCTGGGCTGACGAGGGAATCTGCACCACCGTCGAACACGAAGCTGAACGCAGCAAGCATGAAGCGAAACTACGCGAATTCCTCAGCACTCGCCGCGGCATCGCGATGAACCAGCTTTTCTTACTGACGGAATACCCAAGCGATGTCCTGCCGATGTACGCCCAGGGCTATTCGGTATGCCGATTTTTAATCGCTCAAAAAGATGCCCGAACATTCATCGCATTCCTGGAAGATTACGTCAAACGCCCGTCGTGGACCGAAAACATCCGAAAACACTACGGCTACGGCTCCCTAGCTGAACTACAAGATTACTGGCTCGCGTGGGTATCAGAAGGCAGTGGGCCGGTCGGAAAATTTGCCAAGGTCAGCCAACAACCCCAAACTTCGCCTGGCCTGAATGCTGCCCCCGGCCGCGTGGCACAAGTCTCCGCGATCGAGGAAATCCCCGCACCTGCCGGTGTTCGCGCGAACCCGTCACCGGTGATGCTAAACGAACCCGCACGCGGCACCGCCTTGGCATCG
>CAYVAN010000018.1:0-16271 GCA_964449225.1 uncultured Rhodopirellula sp. | reverse complement strand
CCACCCCCCGCGCCACCGCAATCCCCGCCTTGGCATCGCTGGCGGACTCTTCGTCGGGTTCCGATGGGTGGTATCAACGCAAAAAACGAAACTCCACCAAAACCCAAACAAACCCCCAACCCGGAACCGATCCCCAACTTGCGCTCGGCCAACTTCGCCCGGCCAACGCTGGTCCCGATATCGGCCAGCGTGCCCCGGCAATCACTCCGATGGTCCCGCCATCGGTGCGAAACAGCGGCCGTTACAGTGCCGCCCAAGCTCAGCCAGAAATGGGCATGTCGCGTCTGAACGTCCCCTACCAACCCAGCAGCAGTTCACGCTACTAAGATTCTCAATGTGGCCGAACGCCCGGCAGTCGGCTCCCAAACGTGCGATAGCAGAGCGTGCAACAGCAGAACGTGCGACCACAAACGCTTTGCAGCGACTGTCACTGAGATTAAAAAGCTGCTATTCTCTCAAGCTTCCAAAAAACAAACGTTTTTCTCCTGAAGAGACTGATCGATGGCAAAGCCGCAACACAAACTGAAGAAGGCCAATCACGGCCGTCGTCCCGCTAGCGCGAAGGCCCGCAAAGCCAAACGCAAAAAGATTAAGACCTAGGATTCCAAGATGGCAGTAACACCCAAGGGCAAATTCATTGTCGACATGGCGTTGCTGGACCTGGATAACCCGATTGCCGACATCAAGGCGATCCGAGCCCAGAATCCTCAGCGTCATGAAATGGAACAGCTCTCGGCCATCCTCTACGAGGACACCGAGCTAAACGTCTGCGCCGCTTTGAAAGAAGTTGGCGAGGACGAGTTCTGGGTGCGTGGTCACATGCCCGGCATGCCAATCATGCCCGGTGTCGTCATGCTGGAAGCCGTCGCCCAGCTGTCGAGCTTTTTCAGTCAAAAAAATGACCTTCTAGGTGCCGAAATGGTCGGCTTTGGCGGAGTTGACGACGTTAAGTTTCGCGGAATTGTGACGCCGGGCGATCAACTCATCCTGATGGTCAAGCTACTAAAAGTGCGACGCAGCCGAATGATTGTGGCCGCTTTCCAAGGTGTCGTCGACGGAAGCATTGTGCTGGAAGGCACATTGAAGGGCATTCCAATTCCCGTCGCAGCCGTAGAAGAAATGTTGGCTCAAAAAAAAGCGACAACATAATCGTGCGATAAACCGGTATCGCCGTAACGAAGCTCGCGCAGAGCTTCGGCGATTGCTGGGAAACCGAACGCCTACGCGGCGATCGCTACTTACTGACGATCCCCCAGCTTGAAAAAGTGATTGGCCCCGCCGTACGCGAGGCCAAGTTCATCAGGCAGATTCCTCGACGCTCCAGAGAATCCGGTCAACGACATCTTCATCGGTTGCTGGGTTCATAAAGACGGCTTTCCAAGCCGGAACCTCGATCCCAAACGGCTTGTATCCGAAATTGGTTGTGAACCCTAGCTTCGCGTCCATCTGCGGATCCATCATTTTCTCGCGCTTCTGCTGAGTTCGGATAATTTCAGCAAAGTACTGCTTGCGTTCGGCCTCAGGTAGCGATCCTTCGACCAGTTGTTGATAGATCGCCTCGGCGTCTCGCCCCTTGGGCAAAACCCACCAGTCGACGGCCGCGCCAACAGTCTCACGATTCAAAACTTTGCAGAACGAAAGTTTCTCCAAACCCTGCTTGAGTCGCTCCGCCATCTCCAGACTGCGTGCGGTCAGCATCTGCCACCCAGTCAGCCCAATGGCATTGAGCGAGGCCATGACAATGTAGGGCCCCAGCGCTGGACGCGAACATTCCAAAGTAATTAACGCGGGATCACGACTGGCTTGCGCATCGGCAAAGTAAGGCGTTTCAGCAACGTCGCGCGAAAGATACTTCAAGTCCTTGCGATGATTGACCAGAAAAGCACTCGATGGGTAATGACCACGCCCCAGCTTGTGAAAATCAAGGGTCACGCTATCTACGACCCGCAAACCTTTGCAAGCCTCTCGCACGCGATTAACGATCGATAGCAGGTCGGCCGAAAACTCCAGAGGATTGTTCTGGCAATCATAATCGGCCAGGAAACAAAGAGCCCATCCAACCGCAGCGTCAACGTGCAATTGTGGTGTTGGCTGCTGGTACTCTTCTGACTTGGCATCCAGTATCTCGCGAATGGCGGCGAGATCATCGATCCCAAATCCGTCGGTTGTTCCAAACGTCGCAACAACATAGGCAACTTTGGCCCCGCTTTGATAACACTCGTCAAGATTCTGTTCCAGCAGATCCAGTCGCATTGAAAGATTGGCATCGGTTGGGATGGCGATCAAATTATCGATGCCGATTCCCAACCAACCGGCAACGCTTCGATTGGAATAATGACTGGCTTCGGAACAGAACCCAACCACTCGCTGGCCGCCGATCCCATGCTGCATTGCCCCTGGGACGACTCGTTCCAAACCGATCTTGGCTCCGTAAAGGTTGGAGATCGTTCCGCCAATCGTAAACACGCCCCAAGGGTCATTGGTGTGATAGAAGATCAGGTTGGCGAGAGCCGTCACTGTCTTTACCTCCAATTCGTTGGACCGCTGACTATATCGATCCGTGCAAAGGTTGGGGTTTTTCAGCAAACACGCAAACGCTCCGATCAACGAAGCATTGTTGGCAGGCCCACGCACGTTCTCGACATGCAACGGACTGTTAAAACTGTCCGTGCCCCAGAAATACGGAAAGACAGCGTCGCGAGCGTCTTTCAGATTGCCCGGCAGCAAACAGATTTCGGGATTCGACTGCGCAGTCTCATAGTTTTGCGACATCGTCGGGGTAGGATTCTGAGAATTTTCAGCTGCCGCGGCGCTCAACAATTCCTCCAGCGTCGTTACGATCGATTTTTGATCCCACTTGAAAAACGTGTCGACTAAGTGCTGGTATTTTGTTTGATCCATCTTCGATTCCGACGGGTAGATAAAAGTTGTGATAGGACGGCAACGACGAACCTAGTCGGAACGTTTGCGATTGAGTTGCAATCTAATGAACTCAAGTTGACTTGGGACCAGAGGCAGCAGTACCGAATCAGCGATGCGGTTGGTGTCGTCCAACCGAGCAGCGGAAACCGATCCATCTGGGAGTGCTTTAAAAAAAGAAGCGCCGACCAATGAACAATCCTCAAACACTGCGCCCCTTAAGTCAGCGCCGGAAAAATTAGCTCCTTCCAAATCTGCCCGCGTGAAATCAGCACCCCTTAAATCACTGTTCTCAAAGTGTGCATTGGATAGATTTGCATCAGTAAAATCGGCTTGCATCAAGTTCGAATTTTTGAAACTGGCATCCCGCAACAAAGAACGATTTGCTTTGAGCCCGCCTAGATCCCGGTTGCCAGCGTCAATGCTCCGAAGATCCTTGCCTGAGAAATCACGAGATTCGATCAAGCCAAGGGCGGTTCGCTTGTCAATCGTTGCCGCCAAATAGCGTTCCTCTCGCTGATAGTCGGCATGGTTGTGGTAACCGCTTTCGGCTTCCCAATACCCAAGGCGATCCTCCGTCATGAATTCGATTTCTTGCAACCACTTAACACTCTTGTAGAAATATCGCCCCGGAACAATATTCCGAATGGGACCGCCATGATTGATGGGCAACGGTTCCCCATCGACCGCCAAAGCAATCAACGTCTTCATTTCGCAAGCTTCGTCGATTAGAAGGGAAGTGGAGTGATTTCGAGCGGATCTGGCGACAAAGGACACGAATCTTGCATCAGAAGCCGGGCTAACCTTTTCGATCAAGTCCGACAATTGCACTCCGGTGAAGGTCATTTTCTGTCGCGACCATCGCGTCACGCAGTGAATGTCCATCACCAGCGTTGTTTGCGGCATTGATTCCAAGTCGCCGAGCGAGAGGATTTGGGGGCACTCAATACGCCCCGACAAACGAAGCGTCCAGGGTGCGGTGGAATTTAGCGGTTCGCGTTCACCAATGATTGGCCACTTGTCACGCGCAACAAGTTGTTGCCCTGGAGGAAGTGTTTCTTGTGTCAAATCGATCGTGTTCATTGGTCTCGATGCATACCGCAGGCCCGACTCCTTGTTGTGATCAGGATCGACTATTGTGAAAAGGTGTCTCGCTTCTACCTTTGACGCGTGGGATTTATCCCTAGAACCGCTGTGGCGAATAAGGCGTTGGATCAATGTGCGGTTTCTGGCCGCTGATGGTTTCCATGATCAATCGCCCGGTTGATGGAGCCAGGCTAAGTCCCAGCATGTTGTGTCCAGTCGCCAAGTACATGTTTTTTGACGAGGGAACTTTTCCGACGATCGGCAGGCTGTCCCAAGTCATGGGTCGCCAGCCAAACCATTCTTCCTGAGCCGGACCATCAAGCGAAGCCCGAAGATACGGACGAGCTGAATCACGCAACTGCGCGATGCGGCGTGCGGGAATGGTTTTGTCGAAGCCCGCGAATTCCATCATGGAACCCAATCGCAATCCTCTGTCAAACGAAGAAACCCCAACCTTATGTTCAGGAAACAGAATGGCATGGCGGGGGCAATTTTCGGGTCGGTCGATGGTGACCGAATACCCTTTGCCCGGCTGGACCGGCAATGAACACCCCAGTTCGCGCGACCAACGACCGCTCCAAGCTCCCATCGCAAAAACAAAATGGTCTGATTGAATGTCGCCCGCTGATGTTTGCAGCGCGAGGCCCCGGCCAGCTTCCTTGACGACTCGATGCACCTCACAGTTTGGCATCAAGCGAACTCCCGCCTCAGCTAGACGGCTGGCCCACTGTTCGTTCAATCGATCAGGACGCACGGTTGCATCGGCTTCGTAATGAAACGCCCCCGCGAGCCCCTCTTTCAAGCCCGCATCGAATTCAGGCAACTTCTCGCCTTCGATCCGCCGCGCGGTGACACCGAAATGTTCGGTCAGCATCTGATCGTTTTTCGCGAACGCATTCATCGCCTTGGGCGTTCGCATCACGTAGAGCAAACCTTCCTTCTTAAATTCGCAATCGAGATCAAATTGCGTTACCAATTCCTCAAACTGCGACATGGACGCTTCCAAGATCGCTTTTAGGTGAACTCCCGCACCGATTGCTTGTCGGTGGGTACAACGACGGCCAAACTCCAGCATCCATCGCCACAATGCGGGACTCCATTGCGGCTTTAGACGGAAGGGCGCGCGGGGGTTAAGCATCGAACGCAGTGCAAGCCCGATCGCGCCCGGTTCCGTCAAAGGCAGAACGTGACTGGGGCAGATGTAACCACAATTCGCATGCGAGCACGCGCCGCCGATTTCGCCCTTGTCGATCACCGTGACGGTGTAACCAGCTTCCGCCAGATAGTGAGCACAGGCAATGCCGACGACTCCGCCGCCAACGATTGAAACCGATCCATTTTCTTTTGATTCATTCATGCATGGTGTCCTTAGGGATGCCGTCGCGTATTAAAAGTCGCGTATTAAAATTTGTTGGCGGCTCGGCCTTCAATAACGATCGACCTATTGCTGCAGCCCGTGTGGATCATGCGACTGGTTGATCAAAGTTGTTTCACTGCAAAGAAACGAACGGCCTGTGATGGTCACGGTAACTGCGTTTCGTTTCTGACCACCGAGAACTTGCTGCGCCGATGGACTGTACTTAGCGGTAAACCTGCCGCCAAAAATACTCTCTTGCACCCAAGCGTCGCCGGGGGCGAGCAGCCCATCCGCAGCCAGACAGGCCACCTTGGCACTGGTGCCGGTTCCACAAGGCGACCGATCTTCGACCCCGCCAGGACACATAACGAAGTTGCGGCAATCAATGTCGCCGAAATCCACATGATGCCCAAATTCAATGTGGTCGATCTCCGCACCTTCGTCGCCGGTAACACCTTGTTCTTGCAACGCGCGACGCACTTGCTTCGCCGCGTCACACAACTTGTCACGGTTTTCCAATGTCAACGGAACCGGAGAATCGTCGACCAAAAAGAACCAATTTCCGCCCCAAGCGACATCCCCGACGACCGTCCCCAGCCCCTCAACATCAACGCTCACGCCTGCGCGACTACGGTAGCTCGGAACATTCTGAACCGACACGGTATTTCCTTGGTCCAATTGAACCGACACGATCCCAACCGGCGTTTCGATTCGATGCGTACCAATCTCAAGCTTTCCCAAATGGTGCAGCGTGACCGCCAACCCCATGGTTGCGTGTCCGCACATGCCCAGGTAACCGCAATTGTTAAAAAAAATCACTCCAACGGCACAGCTTGAATCTTTTGGCTCACACAACAAGGCTCCCACCATGGCATCCCAACCACGCGGTTCCTCGATCACGAATCTTCGAAAGTGATCTTCCTGATCCCGAAACCTATGGACGCTTTCCATCAACGTTTCGGCTTCCAAGTTGGGTCCACCGCTGATAACCACACGGGTCGGTTCGCCCTCGGTGTGTGAATCGATGACTTTGATCTGCTTCACAATTTGTTCTCTTGTTTCCTTGATCTAGCTAAAAGCAGATCGCTCTCTGCTTTCGCAATGCTGATTGCCACCCAGTGGTGCGTCAATTCTAAAGTTTGCAGCAGTGGATCTTGTTAAAGATCCTGCGCGCGCAGGAATCCACCATGTCGATCTTTGACAAGATCCACTACGGTCGCCCGCAACCTTGCCCCTGACGGACCACTCGGTTTGCACTTTGACGCCACTAGGGCACGCCATTTGGAACTAGCCACGGTTACCACAAATCAATCGTGGAACCGTCGTTATCAACCAAACGGCTTGCAAATACCGTAAACGACGAAATCTCGTCGCCAAAACAAAGACTGCGACTAAGCAGTGTAGTCCTTGCCTTGCCAATGACTCCACCAGTCCTGAAATTGGCGCAACTGTGCTACCGCAAAACGCCGCTGGCTCTCGGAAAGTTGATCCGATTCGTTTCGATGCGTCTGGTAGTCTTCGTCGCCCAACAAAACGAGCAACAGCTTGTAATAGAGAACCAAGTCTGGGCCCTCATCAAACGTTGAAAGAACCGTAAAGGCGTTGGAAAGCTCCAACGCGAACCGGTCCGCCGTCGGGTCGCCGCCCGCAGCAAGGCGACAAAGTTCGACCAACTTCAAAACTTCTTTAGGAAGGCAATTGCCAATCCCGGTGATCGCGCCGATCGCGCCGCATCGAACAAAGCCGTGGTAGACCTGCGTATCAACACCAGCCATCAGCAAGACGTCGTCAGACTCATGCGTGATGTGCTCGGCTGCGTAGGACAACGAATCGGCTCCGCCAAACTCCTTGAATCCGATCAAGTTTGGAAACTTGGACTTCAACTGGAAAAACAGATCCGCTTTCGTTTCGTATCCGTAGTAGGGGCTGTTGTAGATCACAGCAGGCAATTCAGGTGCAGCCGACAAAATTGCCGAAAAGTGTTCACGCTGCGCAGCGACAGAGGTTGCTCGAGAAAGCACGCGAGGAATCACCATCAGCCCCTGGGCGCCATGGTCGGCAGCGTGCTTTGCGTGATCGACCGCCGTTGCCGTGTTTTGGGCTCCTGTTCCCACGATGACGGGGACCGAAGCCTCCAGCAGTTGCCGAACGCCATCTTGACGCTCCTGGTCTGTCAACAAAGGCCAGTCACCCATGGACCCGCAATAAACGACGCCCGTCATCCCGCAATCAACCATTTCGCGGCCTTTGCGCACCAACGCCTCTGCGTTGAGGCTACGGTCGCTGTGCAGCGGTGTCATGAGGGCTGGAATGCAACCACGAAAAATAGAGGTGTCGATACTCAAGCTATTCAAGCTCCTGATTTTGAAGGGGGGATTTCCACCGCGTCAGTATCATTTGCTACCACGTCTTCGTCTGCACCTTTCCAGGAGACGAAACTAAAATTTGCGCACAGCGACAACCTAAATCCGTGGGCAATCGCTGGATTATTACTTGCTGACTTTGCGAAATTGGCTGGGCGAGAGCCCTGTGGCATTCCGAAACTGCCTAGTGAAAGCACTCTGGTCGTCGTAGCCAACCTGAAAAGCGATGTCGATAATTTTATCCTCGGAATTTCGAAGACGTTCACATGCCAAATCAATCCGCTGCTTTAACAACCACTGACCCGTGTTCAAACCAAACACAATTCGCATGCGTCGATCCAATTGGTACCGCGAAAGCCCGGCGACTGCCGCCATCTCGGTTGCGTTGACTCGCGTCGACAGATCCGCCATCGCCAAACGAACCGCGTCACTCACACTCTGGAAATCCTTGGTCGACTCATTTGGATTGCCAAGATCTCGAGAAAACCCAACCAAGCCTACGATGTTGTTGTCCCTACCAAGCAGTGGGTGCTTATTGGTTAAGCACCAACCAAGATCATGCGATGCATAGAGATGCAATTCAAACTGACCGACAAGCGATTTACCCGAACAAAGGACAGACCGATCCTGTTCGGAAAACCTTTCACCGAATGGCGGACGCAAGACTTCGTCGGACGTGCGCCCGAGCACCTCGGACTTTCGTTTCAGCCCACACCGCTCGACCAGCGTTTTGTTGACCACAACATAACGACCGACTAGATCCTTGATAAAATAAACAGTGTCGTGCAACTCATCAAACAGAGCCTCAGCGGTAAACGGCTCGCGGAGAAGATCGAACAGAGCCGTGGCGTCGTTGGTGATCGGCATTTTCATGTTGTGCGCGATTTTGAGTGCGTTTTCAGTGGACGGTGCAAGACTTTTGCACAATTTCTAGCACAATGGTACAAGGGGAGGTTACGCTCAATTTGTTCGGCCGGTTCTTCCCAGGCCTTCCGCGATCCATTTCTGCGAGAAGGCCAACCGGGTTCCTGGATACATTTCAATAATCATGGTGATCAACTTGCAATTAAATATAAAGAAACATTCGGCAGCATTCACGATTTTAACTCCTGCATGCGCCTTATTTTTCTTTGCAGTTTTCGGCCCATCAAATGAAGCACAAGCGGAAGATTTTGTACACGAAGTGGTTCCGGTGCTGAAGCGAAACTGTGCTCATTGCCATGGCGGGAACATGGAGGAAGGCGGTTTCTCACTGAACACCCGTGAAGCAATCGTCGATTCTGGGCTCGTTGATCTCGACGCTCCCGAGGATTCTTATCTGCTGGAGCTGATTACCTCGGATGATCCAGATCTTCAGATGCCTCCCCCGGATCGACCACGGATGAGTGCGAAGGAAATCCAAGTGCTTCGCCGTTGGGTCGAAGGAGGCTTGAAATGGGAAGGCGACTTTACCTTTGCAATCCAGGCTTACGAACCACCACTGCGGCCTCGCCAAGTCGAACTTCCTGCCGCGATTGGCGACCGGCAGCATCCCGTGGATCGACTTCTGGACGACTATCTTGCCGAGCGACAGATACCAACCCCGCAAGCGATTGACGACGAAACTTTCTTACGTCGAGTTTCACTAGATCTCTCTGGAATGCTTCCCAGTGAAGAACAGCGTGATGCGTTTCTATCGAGTCGCAACTCAAACAAGAGAACAGAACTGATTGATTCTCTGTTGGATGACGAGATCAGTTACGCCGATCATTGGATGTCATTCTTCAATGACCTGTTGCGTAACGACTACAGCGGGACTGGTTTCATTACCGGTGGCAGAAAACAGATCAGCCTTTGGCTTTACGAATCGTTGAGGTCCAACAAGCCCTTCGACGTCATGGTTCGAGAACTTGTTGCTCCTCCAACCAAAGAGAGCCAAGGATTTATTGACGGCATCAAATGGCGAGGTGAAGTTAGCGCCGGTCAAAGCCTGCCAATTCAATTTTCACAAAGTATCTCGCAATCGTTTTTGGGGATCAACATGAAGTGCGCGTCTTGCCACGACAGCTTTGTTGATCGCTGGAAGTTATCAGACGCCTACGGATTGGCGGCAATCTACTCTGATAGCGAACTGGAACTGCATCGTTGCGACAAACCGATTGGCGAGTTCGCGAAAGCAGCCTGGCTCTTCCCGGAACTGGGGCAAGTGGATCCGGAAGCACCGCGGTCGGAGCGACTACAGCAACTCGCCGAACTTTTGACGCACCGCGAAAATGGACGATTCGCCCGAACAATCGTCAACCGGATTTGGTATCAGTTAATGGGCCGAGGGATTGTCCATCCGCTCGATGCGATGCAGAGTGAACCGTGGAACGAGGATCTGTTGGATTTCTTGGCGAATGAACTCGTTAGAAAAAACTACGACCTAAAAGAAATGCTGCGCCTGATCGCTACCAGCGCCGCCTATCAGTCCGAGTCTGAAGTCACCAGCGAAGACGCCGTCAACAAAGATTATGTGTACCGCGGCCCTCGCACCAAACGAATGACAGCGGAGCAGTTTCTTGACAATGTGTGGAAACTGACCGACTCCGCCCCGAAGGAACCTGATTTCCTGGTTCGTCGAGGTGGTGACGAGACGGCATTAGAATTGACGGGCCAGTGGATCTGGGGACCGCTTGAAGACGGGATCGTTCCGGGGCAACAATCAGTTTTACTTCGCAAGACTTTGCAGTTGCCCGCAAGTGTTACCGCCGGTGGCGCTGTCGTTTATTGCGACAACACCTTTCAGATGTACGTTAATGGCAAGCGAGTCAGCAGAGGCGATGACTGGACCGAACCGCAGGCGGTGTTGCTTGATTCAGTTTTGAAGGAAGGCGAAAACGTCATCGTCATCCATGCCACCAACGAAGGAAAATCAGCCAACCCTGCCGGGCTGTTCCTTCAAGCTCGCTTGGAATTGAGCGACGGGTCAACGCATAACTTCCAGTCCGATCAAACCTGGGACTTTAACCCCAATGTGCCGACTCAGATGGGTGAAACGCTCGGCTCGATCCGAGGTCGCTGGCAAGCGGCCACCGTCGTTGCACCATTGAAGAGTTGGATGCGGGTCGTCAACGAAACCTGCTTGATCGCATTGGCGGAGATGTCCAGCGATGCTCAAAACGGCCCCATGGTCCGCGCTTCGCTCGTAAAAAACACAGCTCTGATGAAGTCGCTCGGTCGCCCGATGCGTGAACAAATTGTTTCGATGCGCCCCGACCGGATTGCCACGCTTGAAGCCATTGACTTGGCAAACGAACCGACACTTGCGAAAGCTTTGTCGGAAGGAGCTGAAACCCTACTCGAAAAGTGCAACGGAAATCCCGAGCAAATTGTCCAGTCATTGTTTCGGGCGACCCTTTGTCGTGAACCGAGCAAAAAGGAAAGCATGCTGCTTACGAGTGTCATCGGTGACCAGCCTGATCGAACGTCCGTTCAGGACGCGATGTGGGCAATCTGCATGCTGCCTGAATTTTTTATTATCCGCTGAACCAAGTCATAAGTCATGAATTTCAAAAACGAATTTGAAGCATCAATCCAGGCGGGAGCGCCACGGTCGATCGTGCGTCGAGATTTTTTACGCGCACTTTCCGCAGCCGGAGCCGCCGCGATGGCGACCGGAGCTCCGCGAGTCATTGCCAATGGTTCAGAGATTGGAATTGGAGAGATTGAACACCCCGAGGCAAAAGCAGATGCGTGCATTTTGCTTTGGATGGGTGGCGGCATGGCGGCACCTGACACCTTCGACCCAAAACGGTATCTGCCGTTTAAAAAAGGCTTGGCCGTCAAGGACATGCTTAGCACGTTTCCGGCCATCGATACGGCGGTTGACGGCGTTCAGATTTGCAAGGGACTTCCGAACATCGCTTCGGTCATGGATCGTGCGACACTCATTCGATCCCATGTTCAGCCGGATTTAGGAAGCATCCTGCACTCACGACATCAATATCACTGGCACACCGGTTATGTCCCACCACAGACGGTCGCTGCACCTCACATCGGCGCTTGGATGGCTCGTTTGCTGGGAGCCCCGAATGAAGTGATGCCCGCCTTTGTCAATATTGGTCAGCGACTTGAAGGCGTTGGCGAAAGCGAAGAGCTAAAGGCATTTACAACCGCTGGGTTCTTTGGCAGTGAGTTCGGGCCAATGAACTTGCCCTATCCTGACCAAGCTGCTGTTTCGGTTCGACCACCCAAAGGAATGAAAGCTCAGCGATTCGCAAACCGTGACAAACTGTTTCGCCAACTTGTCGACGCAAGCCCAGATCGTGATCGCATGAGCGACTATCAGCAGCAATCGCTGTTGCGATCGATGGACGCGGCGTACCGGTTGCTCAGCAGCAATGATCGTGAAGCGTTCGACATCACTTTGGAGCCCAAGGAAAGCTACGATACCTACAATACGAGCCGGTTCGGCCAGGGCTGCCTGCTGGCAAGACGGCTGGTTGAATCGGGCACAAGGTTCGTCGAAGTTTCAACAGAGTACGTCCCGTTTTTGAACTTTGACACGCATGCAAACGGCAACACGATCATGTCTCGCATGCACAACGAAATCGATCGACCGATTGCAAGATTGATCCGCGATCTCGAAGAACGCGATATGCTTGACCGAACTCTCGTCATCGTCGCATCCGAGTTCAGCCGTGATGCACTAACGGAAGGCAAGCCGGGCTCCACCGCGTTCGATCAGGCTACCGAAAAGGTGGACGAAATTAGCGAGATGAAGCATTACGGACTGCATCGCCACTTCACCGGTGGATCAAGTGTGCTGATGTTCGGTGGCGGGATGAAGAAAGGCTATGTGCATGGGGCGACGGCTCCTGAGCGTCCGCTGCTAGCGATTGAGGATCCCGTAAGCATCGAAGATCTGCATGCGACGATCATGACTGCGATGGGGATCAGCCCTCGAATGGGTTACGAAATCGAAGGCCGACCTTTCTACGTGACTTCAGATGGAAAGGGTGAATCGGTCGACGCACTCTTTGCTTAGCGGTTTCCTAAACGCTCAATAGTTTCCCAAGCAGTTCACACGCTGGACTGCTTACCTGATTCTTTGCACATGCGCGAATTTGAGTCATGCATTGGCTATCGTGCAAGATAATCGCGAACGATACCGATAGACTTCGCAGGCTGAATCATGGCACGCCTGCGATAAGGTCTTTTCGGGTTGAAGTGGGCAACCGATGTGAACGGGGACGCCATTTTGATGGCCAACTACCGTGATTCTTCAAGCGATTAGCCGTTGCGTACCTCTCGAATGTGCTCTGTTTTAGGCCCGCACAAACAAGGGGCCCGCACAAACAGGGGCCAGCCATCGAAACGGCTGATCAAAATTAACGCTATCCAGTCAAGCTCGAGCCTCATTTAGCGAATGAGCAAAGGAGGGCTTCCGTGGTGGATAGCAATCGAAACTTTTTTCCTCATTTATTGAAGCAGAACTCACGATGGATTCGATTCTGATTAACGGTCAATGGCAAGAAACTCAAGCGGAACGTAAGTTCCAGGCGATCGATCCGCGGTCCTCCAAGCACACCGGTGATTCCTATCCCGTTAGCGGCTGGAATGACTGCGACTCAGCGTTGGAGGCCGCCAAGAACGCAGCATTGGAATTAGAGGAAGTTCCAAGCAGCAAAATTGCAGATTTCCTGGAGTGCTATGCCAAGAATCTGGAACTTAACGCTGAGGAAATCTGCAACATGGCGTCCCTTGAAACAGGACTGCCGCTGCAACCGCGTCTGCTGGACGTTGAAATGCCGCGAACCACCAACCAGCTTCGGCAGGCTGCTCAGGCATCGCGTCAAGATTGCTGGCGAAACGTGGTTCACGACGAGGACCGAAACATTCATTCCGGCTTGGGCCCAATTGGTCCAGTACTTATTTTTGGACCCAATAATTTCCCATTGGCTTTTAATGCGATATCCGGGGGTGATTTCGCCTCGGCAATCGCGGCGGGTAATCCAGTCATCGCCAAAGCTCATCCGTCGCAACCGGGAACCTCTCACCTATTGGCTAAGCAGGCAGCAGCAGCTTTGCATGAAACGGGACTCCCGGCGGGCATGGTGCAAATGATTTTCGATACAGAGCCTGCCAACGGGTTGCGCATGGTCGCCGATGAAAGGCTAGGGGCCGTGGCGTTTACCGGAAGCCGTCCAGGCGGGATGGCGTTAAAGAACGAAGCTGATCGCGTGGGCAAGCCAATCTACTTGGAAATGTCGAGCGTTAATCCTGTCTTTCTGCTCGGTAGCGCTTTGAAGCGAAATGGCGACATGATTGACGAAGCATCCGGAAGCTGCTTGTTGGGTGCCGGTCAATTTTGCACGTGCCCGAACCTGATCGTGGTCCAAGCAGGCGCAGACGCAGACACTTTCCTAAACGGAATGACCCAAGCATTTGAATCCAAGCCCGCAGGAACCCTGCTGTCGCGCGGCGTGTTGCAGTCGATGGAAAAAAGTGTGAAACGACTCCGCGAGGCAGGCGTCAAAGTCATGGCCGGCGGCGAACCAGTTGATGGCGATGCAGTCCAGTTTTCCAACACCCTTTTGCATAGTTCGGCGGATAATTTCCTTGCCAATCCAGGCGAATGCCAAACCGAAGCCTTCGGGCCATGCACGCTGATCGTCACCTGCCAAGACAGCGATCAGATGCTTCAAGTCGCAAGCTCCATCGAAGGCAGCTTGACCGCCGTGGTCTACGGTGAACCAAACGACGAATTAACCGGGCCGCTTACCCGTGCGCTTCGACGCATTGCAGGTCGCGTGTTGCACAACCAAATGCCAACGGGCGTGGCGGTCTCACCCGCAATGAATCACGGCGGTCCTTTCCCGGCAACCGGCCACCCTGGGTTCACTGCGGTCGGCATCCCCGCGTCCATGAAGCGATTCGCAAAGCTTGATTGCTATGAAAATGTATCGCAAGACTTCTTGCCAGCTTATTTGCAAACATCAAGCACCACTGAATGATGAACGCGACCAAGCCAAAATTTCAAACCTGCTTTACTCTGCAAGAATTCCAGCAACGAAGACGTCGAGTTGCCGATGCCATCGGCGACGGTGTTGCTGTGATTCAAGGATTGCCTGATAGCGGCGCGAAGAATCGTTTTCGACAACACAATGATTTCTTTTATCTTTGTGGAGTCGAAGTCGCCAACGCCTACTTGCTGATCGACGGAAAAACATCTGAGACGACTCTCTACTTGTTGCCAAGCGATCCGCACGTTTCCGAAGAAGAGGGTATTTCGCTCAGCTGTGATGATCCAGGCTTGGCGATTGAACTTACGGGTGTGGACCATGTAAAGCCGATCGATAGCCTCGAAAACGATCTTGTTAGTGACAACGAGATCTTTACTTGCCACCTCGGTGCGGAAGGACGGCAAGTATGTCAGGATTCGATCAATGCAGCCCTTCGCCGTCATCAGCAAGATCCCTGGGTGGACACTCAGACAACTCAATCCCTGTTTGTTCAATCAATCAAACGACGATGTGGTGCCTCCAAGTTCCAGGACTTGTCACCCACCATCCGACGGCTCCGCGGGACCAAGAGCGAGGAGGAAATCTCGGTCATGCGGAAGGCTGGAAAACTTGCTTCACTGGCGACCGCCGAAGCAATGCGATGCACAACCGATGGCTTGCAGGAATCACAACTGGCGGGCGTCGCAGACTACATTTACCTTATCAATGGAGCGATCGGCGGAGGGTATCGTCCAATCGTTGCCAGCGGTAACAATATCTGGAACTTGCATTATTCTCGTAACGACAGCCGTTTGACCAATGGCGACCTAGTACTATTCGATTATGCACCGGATGTTTGCAATTACACCAGTGACATTGGTCGAATGTGGCCGGTAAGCGGCAAGTACCTGCCTTGGCAACGCGAACTGTATAGCTTGGTTGTGGATTATCACCTGGCATTGCTCGATCTAACCAAGCCCGGCATGACGCCCGCCGAAGTTCGCAAAGAAGCTCTACGGGTTATGAAGCCTGCGGTCAGCAGGACGAAGTGGTCGAAAGCTTCCTTCGCCGACGCCGCAGATAAGCTGCTAGCGACCAGCCGAGCGATGACTCACTCGGTCGGGATGGCAGTGCATGACGAATCGGGCTACCAAGATGACGACGTTGCTTTGGAACCTGGACTTGTCTTTGCACTCGATCCACAACTCTGGGTGCCCGAGGAAAGACTGTACTTTCGAGTTGAAGACTGTGTCGTTGTTAGTGACGGCGGGCTTGAAAACTTCACGGATTCGGTACCACATCAACCCGATGACATCGAGCGTTTGGTGAAGTCGCCGGGAATCCTGCAAGATCGCGCTGATCTACTGATCTAATGGATGACTCGCGTTTGAGTCACCGATTGATATTTGCTCGAAAGATTTTGCGACGGCGTGAACCACGCTCAACTGTTCGCTTGCGCACCTTCAGAACAAAGCAACTGCGTTGCAGTTCCTGAAATAACGATTGGGCATCCCAGGGCAAATCAGTTTTTCACTTTGGCGTATTCGCCATTGTCGCTCGGCTCTCCGAGCCGATTGCGCT
>CAYVAN010000017.1:0-32836 GCA_964449225.1 uncultured Rhodopirellula sp. | reverse complement strand
TAATTCGGTGAAGGGGTCAAACCCTTCCGCAGGTTCAAATCCTGTCCGCTCCGCTTTTCTAGATTTCTTGGTTGACTTGATCATCGTTTCGACGGTCTTTAAGCCAACCAATCGAGGGTGTAGCTCAGTCGGTAGAGCATTCGACTTTTAATCGAATGGTCCAGGGTTCAAGTCCCTGCACCCTCACTTTTTCTTTTTGCTGTGTTCAGCGTTTAGAACCGCTAGATTCGCACTTATGCTAGGCGCCGATCAGCTCGGTGACGCGGACGCAGAAGTTATCGTTCATCACGAGCATCTCGGCTCGAGCGACTAATCGCCCGTTGACGAAGACATCGACGGGGTCATCGGCTAGTTTGTCCAAGGCAACTACCGATCCGTTTCTGAACTTCAGAACTTCTTCCAATCGCATGGTTGTTTTACCCAGCTCGATTCTAAGGTCGAGTTCAATTTCATCTAACAGTTCGATTGGCTGGGTGTCTTTACCTTCGGGCGAAAGATCTTGGAAGCCAAAAGCGGAGGGGCCACCTGCGGCGGCACTATCATCGCTGGTTGCCTGATTAAGAGATTCAGTTGCTTGATCTAGAAGTGCTTCGATATCGTCAGTTTTAACCGGGCTTTTCTCGGCAGCCATCGCGGCGGCCATCTCTTTTTCCATGTCGAGATCTTCGTCGTCTGCCATGCTGATTCCTGCGGGGATCGGTGTCCGGCCTCGTGAATACCCAAGCATCCGAGAATTGAGCCGTTTACAGCAAGTCCAAAATTCATGCTGCGGACCCCCAGCCCCCAGAAAGAGGGCTTAATGCAGGTGAATCCCGTTGCTGTGCTGAAGCTAGGCGTATTTCACTTTCGCGTACAGCATCCCGATGTCCAGGGCTCGCCAAGT
Organism: uncultured Rhodopirellula sp.; assembly: GCA_964449225.1. Classification (GTDB taxonomy): domain Bacteria; phylum Planctomycetota; class Planctomycetia; order Pirellulales; family Pirellulaceae; genus Rubripirellula. The sequence goes on along the minus strand of CAYVAN010000017.1, from coordinate 31,953 downwards.
AGATCAAGGACAACGGAGATAATTGGCAAACGCCAGTGCGCGAGCACTTTCCCGACGAAAAACCACATCCCGACGAAAAACTCCGCCAAATGGTTTGCTGCGGAAGCACGAAGGCACTGTCAAAGTGGTATAGCGAATTGGTAGCCGAAACTATTCTGATCGGCGACGCTGCACTCACCTCCCTGCTGGTGTATCCTTCCGTACCACTAGGGAAGCTCGCCCGCATGTCGTTTGCTTTTCAACCTTAGAGTTCACAGACGTCGATTTTGTGGTCGTCGGCAACGTTCAGCTGGACATGCTGACGCTGGAGTGGCAAGTGATGCCCGATGGCTGGAAAAGCCATTTCAGTATTGCGTCGAAAAGCAGCATGACGCCGAAAGCTAGCACACTCTGCCTTCGCGACCGTGCAATTCCTAGCCTTCGCCCTCGCCGTTCCAGCAGCAATTGGACGGGGCAAGTGAGCATAATTCATCCACCCAAAATTTGGATCAGTGCCAATCGATTCATTTGCTATACGAAGCAGTTGCGTCTCCGATACCTCATTGTGAAGACTCCACAACAGAAAACGAGGATAATCGCAAACAATGATGGCTCCGGCACAGCCGCAACGCCAACAATCTGTAGCGATGAGACAGGGCTAATCACTTTTTCAAACTGGGGTGCCCTTTAGCGGAGCAGCGCGAGCCGCCCGGTGCCTGATTTACCGGATGGCTCGCCCCATTCCGCTAGATTGTAAGTTGCCCATCTTCAAGAACTGAGTTGCCCTGGATCGGTCCCTATGATAGTGGCGTCAGCTACAGGAAACACCCTACAATGAAGGGATGAAAACTCGCCATCCATTTTCCTCAGCAATGAAGTCAGCCCAAGCGTGGAAATCGATGTGGTTCCACCAAGCGGTGACGGTCACCGCGATTGTTTTGTTGTTTTCAATCGAAACGGCATCGGCACAGAATCGCCGTGCTCCCGTGCCCGATGCATCTCCGGCTCAGTGGAAAGGCATCTTTTTTGAAGATTTCTCAGACGCATTCCCAGGCAAACGGCCAACGTTGTCGTCGATTCGCGATTCCGCCAAGGCTGCGAGAGAAAACGCGATTGCGAATCAATCAAAACGGAGCGCTAATCGCGATTCCGCTGACAATGTTTGGTCGCCACTGATTTCAGCCGCCTCGATCGAAGACGAAATCAAACAGGTTCGATTGAGATACGACGCGTTGATCACGACTCCTGGACGGTTCAATAGCGGCGGATACCAAACAGCGCGATTGGAGTTAACGGTTTTGGCGACTCTGTTCGGTGTCATTGCGGAATATGGTGGACAAGTGCGGTGGAAAGATCATGCGGATGCCGCGCGAGATTTGCTGGGGCGGACTGCGTTCAACTGCAAAACCGGGTCCACGCAGGTCTACAACGAAGCCAAATTGCGAAAGGGTGACTTGCGGGATCTCGTTTCGGGAACCGGGTTAGCGGGACGACGGGGTGAACCAGTGAGTGATTGGTCCGGGGTAGCCGATCGTTCGCCGTTGATGGAGTATGCAGAAATGCTGATCAAAAAGTTAGAAGACGATGGGCGCGACGCAAACGCGATTCAATCCAACCAAGCCGACATTCGCCGACGTGCAGAATTGTTGGCAATGTTGGGCCATGTGCTGACCAAGGACGGCATTGATGGTTCCGGCGATGAAGACTACGAACAACTTAGTCACGCCATGACCAGCGCGGCCCGCGATGTGGTCAAGGCGCTGGAACGAACCGATTATGACAAAGCAAGCACCGGAATTAGCACCATTCGATCACGCTGCGATGCCTGTCACGCAGAATACCGATAGTTGTTATCATTGTTGGGTGCTTTCATTTTCGATGAAGAATCCCTGCCCTCACACCATCATAGGATTTATGGATGACCGTCGACCCCAACCGACGCCAATTCATCGCCGCATCCACAGCGACTTGCCTGACCGCTTCGATTGCATCGACTGCGAACGCAGAACCGGGTGACGACACCGCGACGCCATGGCTGCGGAAATCGCTGAAATCGAAAATGTTCTACGACAAAAAGTACATGAAGAAAAAGTCGTTGGCGGAGCATTTCGCTGATGCGAAAAATGCAGGGTTTGATGGCGTTGAAATGCTGGTGCCCTTTGATAACGTCGAAGAAGCAATCGCCGCATCGACCAAGACCGGATTGACGATCGACGGTTCGTACAGCAACTACTACCAGCAAAAACTACGGCACACCGATTCCGACAGGGACGTCCGTCAACGAGCTTTGGAAATGCTGAAGACTGGGTTAAAACAGACCGGCGAAATGGGTGGCGATTCAATTTCAATCGTTCCAGGGCACGGTAACGATGGCAAAGCGGAACGGATTCTTGATCGCGTCCAGGAAGCCATCGAATCTGCGTTACCGGTTGCCGAGCAAAACGAGGTTTCGATCTTGATCGAAAATAATTACAACCGAATGTTCTATGAAGAACTGGGTGGTCAAAATCAATCGGCTGATCAGCTTGCCGACTTCATTGATCGCATCGATTCGCCATGGTTTGGCGTTCAATTCAATATCGGAAACATTGCAAAGTTCGCTGATCCGGCCGAGTGGATTCGAACGTTAGGCTCACGCATCAAGAAGCTGGACTTGAAAGGTTACTCGCGATCGAAAAATCTTTGGACCAAGATTGGCGACGGTGATATCGACTGGGATTCGGTGACCGAAGCACTGCGAGAGATCAAGTTTACCGGTTGGGTTGTTGCCGACTTCGGGCCGAGTCATGTTTTGCGACTCAAAGAGACATCAGACAACATGGAAACGAAACTTCTCTGCAGCCAAAGCCTTGCCAGTGTCAATTGAAGAATCAGCGTCAGATGAAGTTTCCTCCAAAACGCGGTCGTGTCATGTTTCGGTCATGCCCGATGAAATCGTTCATTGGCTGTCCGAGATCAATCCCCGTGTCATTGTCGATGGCACCTTTGGTGGGGGCGGGCATAGCGAATTGTTGTTGCCCTGTATTCCAAAGTTCGACGCTTCCAAACCTGAATCCAGCGGCCTGATCATCGGACTTGACCGCGACCCGGCGGTTAGCGAGCGGATCGAAAGCCAGGAAATCGATCCGCGTATTTCCGTGTTTCTGGGCAGCTATGAACAGGTGCCCAAAGCGATGGCGGCAATGGAGGTCGAATCCATCGATGCGATGGTGTTGGACTTGGGATTGTCCAGTGACCAATTGGCCGATCGTGATCGAGGGTTTAGTTTTACCGAAGATGGTCCGCTTGATCTGCGTTTTGACCCCGAAAACGGACACCCGGCATCGGATTGGTTGGCCTGGAAGAAAGAGCAGGAAATAGCAGACGCGATCTACCAGTTTGGCGAAGAACGATACAGTCGTCGAATCGCTCGCGAAATCATCGCCCGCCGGCGAAGAGAAGACGCCGTTGAAACGGTATCCCAGTTGGTTGATGTTTGTCGCCGATGCGTGCCGCGAAGTAAGAATCACGATATCCATCCCGCGACTCGGACTTTTCAGGCGCTGCGAATTGCCGTCAACGATGAACTAGGAATCTTGACGCGAACGTTGTCCAAAGCCGCCGATTGGTTTCCAGCTGGCGGTCGCTTGGCCGTTATCAGTTTCCACTCGTTAGAAGATCGTATCACCAAGAACACTTTTCGCGACGACGAGCGGTGGGAAGTGCTGACGAAGAAACCGCTGCGGCCGTCCGACGAAGAAGTGCGTCGTAATCCGCGATCGCGAAGTGCAAAACTACGCGTTGCCCAGCGGATTTAGATCCCTTCTGTTCCGACCTGTCTCTGTTTTAACCACCGGCAATCATGGCGGCCAATTCATCCAGGTGCTGCAAGCTATCGCAAAAAGCGGTGTACTTTAACTGCGGACGAATTGCATCTGACAAAGCTCGCCCGCCGATGACCAGGGCAACGCCGTCACCAATGCCATCGGCTAACCGATTCTGCTGATCAATAAACATTGCTGGCTGATCAAACGACGAAACGCTCAACCAAATCATTTTGGGTTGGAAATCATGAGCCGCTTGCAAGAAACTTTCGGCGGGAAGGTCGGTTCCGATGCTGGTTGCGTTCCAGCCCTGTTCGCGCAACATCAGTTCCACGAGCGCCGTCGGTAACTGATACGGATCACCGCAAAGGCTGCCGCCAATCGCGACAGGAGCATTCGCGGGAATCGGTGGCAAGTTTGATCGAAGTTCATTGATCAATCGGATGCAGATATCGCACGCCCGACGTTCCTGATACGGATCTAATTCTTGGCAATTCCAAGCGTTCCCAATCCCCTGCATCGCATCGCAAATGAGCGTCGATGCGGTGACCGCGCCACGGGAACTCGCATCGACTTGTTCTCGCAATAATTCCTGACAACGTTTTTCATCGCCAGCGGCCAAAGCTTCACGAAACGCTACCTGGTGCGGCGTGGATACACCCGGAACCTCTGGCTTGCGGTCACAAAAAAGTTGTGGCAATCCCAATACCTTCGGATCGACCAGCTCTTTGCCGGTTGCCGCAGTGAAGGCCCGCAGGCCGTCAAGGGAAATGCGTCGATGCCCGCCGCTTGTTCGGACCGTGGGAATGATCCCGCGATCACACCATCGCTTTACCGACGATTCACTTGCAGAGAGCGCCGTGGCGACCTGTTTGGGGGAATAATGGACTGGTTCGGCTGCCATGGTCGAATTTCTAGGAGATTGAACCAAAAACGTTCATTGTGAACGTTTGGACGTTTCAGTGACACCAGAACTTTAGTTGATCTGGCAAGTGATGGCCCGGTTCTCGCGTATTTTTGAGAAAATATCAAAATACATGGGCAAAACGATTGTCGGTCCTTCGCGATGTAGCTATAACTCCAGTGAACGTTTTTGGTGCCCAAAACGTTCACTTGCTGTTTGATACTCCTACCGATTGATCATCATGGTTGCTGCAAAGCCGAAAACTGAACCAGCCTTACCTGCTGTCACAGCAGTCCAGGTACCGGCGAGATTCCCCGCTTGGATTCGTTCGCGAGAGCTTGAGGATGCGAATGCAGAGACTGCGTCTCACCTGCCCGATTTGTCGGCTGCTGACTCAGACACCCTGCGAGCGCTGACAAAGCACTGTTTAAAGCGAGAGCTGGGTTTCATCACCAATGTTGAATTCTCTAAGTCTGGTATTGGCAACGAAATTTTTGGATCAACGTTGGGGCTTGCCGGTCGTCAGAGCGAGCTTGGCATTGCAGCGATCCGAAAGAGCGGCATTGATTTGCCGATTCACTTCAGCCGCCTGTGCGAAGCGCCTTTGTTGAAGCCAGAGCAGGAAGTCATGCTGTTCCGGCGGATGAACTTCCTTTTCCATCAAGCATCGGTTCATCGCAGCCTACTAAAACCAAGCCGGCCATCGCGAATCCGTTTGGAACTGATCGAACAATTGGTCGCTCTGGCCGAATGGCATCGTGACCGGATTGTCGAGGCTAATCTTCGGCTCGTGTTTTCCATCGTGAAAAAGTTCGTCAATCCGAACAACACCTTTGACGATTTGCTAAGCGATGGCATCGTAGGTTTGATGCGAGCGGTAGAGAAATTTGACTACGACCGCGGTTTTCGTTTTAGCACCTACGCGACTCAGGTTGTTCGCCGAAATTCTTACCGCACTGTTGTCACCAATCAAGAAGATCGCCAAAAGACGATCGGCGGACTGCAAGATATGGAAATCGAAGTCACTGAAGAGGAACGCAGCAGTGCGATCAGTGAAAAGCGTTGGCACGAACTGCGTGCGAAACTGGCGGTGATGTTAAGCGATCTTGACCGACGCGAAAAATTCATCATTCGTGCAAGGTTCGCCTTGGGATCCCACCGCCGCGTCCACACCCTTCAATCCCTTGCCGATCGATTAGGAATTTCAAAAGAACGCGTGCGTCAACTTGAACGTCGAGCCATGGAAAAGATGCAGCAAATGGCAGGCGATCCAGAATTCGCCGAGCTTTCATCCTAGCTTCGTGGCATTGCTAAACTGCATCGGCTTCGAGCCAATGTTCGAAAGACATCAACCCTGATCGCGAACGTTAATCAAACTGCCCTGAGGCGAACGCTGGAACAAAAAAAGCTCCGACCGAATTTTCATTCGGCCGGAGCTTTTTGATTTTTTAAGTTCTGTTTGGCAAGCGAATCGCGAGCCTTACCGAACTAGAATCCGCAACCGCAGCTTGGCTCGCAACCGCAGGTGGGTTCAGCAGCACAACCGCAAACTGGTGCAGCGATTTCGCAACCGCATGCAGGCTCAAAGTCACATCCGGAGTCGCAGCCGCAGCCACGCTTGCCGAACAATTTGCTGAACAAACCTTTGATCTTGTGTCCGCACTTAGGTGCGTCACAGCAAGGATCGGCAACTTCGCATCCGCAAGCTGGTGCAGCGATTTCGCAACCGCATGCAGGCTCGAGAACTTCGCAACCACTATCGCAACAAGCGTTGCTCTTGCAGCTGAACAACTTCTTCAACAGGCCGAATTTCGGCTTGCCACAAGGGCTGTCGCAGCAAGGTGCAGCCATTTCGCAGCCGCAGCTAGGGGCTTCGCAGCCACAAGCTGGTTCAACGGCGCAACCGGAGTCGCAGGCGTTGTCGCCACAAAGATGTCCGAACAGTCCCGCCGAAGCGGTGGTAGTGCTGGTGGCGATCAAAGCAAAAGCCAACAAAGCAGGAATCAATACACGACGCATCGTGATATCTCCATTAAATTTAGGTTTGGGAAGATTGTTGCCACTAAAAAGTCGCAACACGACGAACGGCCGTTGGGAGTGGGCCATCGAGGAATCGTGTTCGTCGAACGAGTGGTTCAGATAGGATCGATTACCAACGGGGAGGAAGGCGATCGATTCGGCTGAGCTACGTGGCTGAGAGGCGGCTGGGAGGCAGCGTCGCAGGTCGGTCGGCGTGTGGCGGCGTTTCGGTGACTGGGAGTCAGTGACACACCGTTTTGTTGAACTCGGGGAGGAGTGCGGTGCGTTACAAGGGTCTATCGTCGAGCTTTGCTTGCAAATGAACGCAAAGCAGCAGGAAAAGCTAGCAAGGCAGGTTTTGGGGTGTCAGTCGGAGGGCTTGCAAGGTTTGGGCGGATTGTGGAAGTCATCGCAGCCTTGATGGTGGCTGGGTTTCTTCGCTAGCCATCCAACATCGACTGCACTGCGGATTCCACTGCGGCGGTCAACGTTGTCGCCTGACCTTTGGACTTCTTGTCACCGACCACTTCGATTGCCTCGCCAAAGGAAACCGTCGCACTACGTCTTGCTTTGATCGTCGCAGTGGTTCGCTTCAAAATGTCTTCTTCAAACTTATCGATTGTTTCCGCAAGACGTTCGATGGTTGGCTTTGCAGCCACATAGTCACCGGGATAGCTGAATGATTGGACGACCAAAAACAAATCTTCCAGGTCTTGATCCAGACTTGTTTTGTTTTCTTGGGTTACCGATTCATCCGCTAGCTTTTCCATGATCGTCTTACGAGCCGCTTTGACACGTTCGGGGATCGACTTGCCGCCATTGTTCAAACCATGCCGCTGTTCGACCTCGACCAGAATTCGATCTCCCAAAACTCGAATCCGATCGGGCAACCGACCGGTGCTGACTTCGTTTCCGTATTCCAGTTCCTTGACTGCCAACAAGGCTTCTGCAAAGTCGTAGATCCGTTTATCAAGCGGTTGATCGGTCTTGCGACGCCACAGAATGGCTTCTTCTAGTTCGCCCATCGTTTCGATCAACGCGTCGGACGGATCGTCGACGTATTGATACTTCATGGCGCAAGGCACGCAAACAATCGGTCGTTTGGCCTTGCGAGCCGCCATGACGGCAATCGCAGCGGCCCCTTCGCGAAACGGAGTCACCCGATCGTTGCAGTGATAAATTTCGCCCTCGGGGAAGATCACCAGCGGCTGTTTGCGTTCTCTTAGGATTTCAGACGCCAACCGAAACGCACCAACATCGTTGGATTCACGATCCACACTAAAACACCCGTGCTTGCGCAATAGCCACTGCGTGATGGCGGGTTTGTTGTGAAAGACATGCCAGGTTGCCATCAGATACAATGGCGTGGGAACCTTATCGGCCGCAGCGTAAATCACATACGGGTCGGCATGCGACGAATGGTTGGGCATGATCATGACGCCATGCCCCGAATCAATCGCTTGGCGAACGTGATGATCACCGGAAACGGCAATGTCCGTGATGTCAACTTCGCGAACTTGCTGGGTATGCCGAAGCCGCGACAACCACCGGACCAAGCTTGGCGATAAGGCGGGCTTCCACACTTGCGGCGCAAACCGCATTCGATATCGATTCATTGTGTCGAGCTTTCAATGGTTAGCGACAGGGCAAATCAGTTTTTCAAGCTGGCCGATGTCGCAGTTGGCTCTCCGAGCCGCATTCGATATCGGCTCGGAGAGCCGATCGACATTGGCGAACACGCCAAAGTGATAAAACTGATTTGTCCTGGCAACTAGCAGCTGTTCGCTTTCTTTAAAGCCAACATTAGCGCCTGCGTGCCTTTCTTTTGGTGACCCTGTGCAGCGACGGATTGGTACAACTGGTGTGCCAGCGCCAAGCCTGGAATGCAAAGGTTCATGCGTCTTGATTCATCCAATGCGATTCCCATGTCCTTGATAAAGTGTTCGACATAGAAACCGGGTTCGTAATCGCCATCGACAATTCGGGGCCCCAGGTTAGACAATGCCCAACTTCCTGCTGCACCGGAGGAAACACTTTTCAAGGTGGTGGTTAAATCGAGTCCGGCTTTTGACGCGTACAACAATGCTTCGCAAATCGCGACCATTCCGGATGCAACCAAAATTTGGTTCGCCATTTTGGCGTGTTGACCGCGTCCCGGTCCACCTTGGTAGACAATGGTCTGCCCCATCAAATTGAACAATGGGGACAAGTGCTTGGCGACCGATTCATCACCACCGATCATGATCGACAATTTCCCTGCCTTGGCACCGATGTCGCCGCCACTAACGGGGGCATCGATCGATGATACCTTTTTCTCCGCCGCGATTTTTGCGATCTGTTCCGCCAGCGATGGGCGGCTGGTGGTCATGTCTACTATGATTCCACCGGGCTTGATCGCGGACAATATACCGGCATCACCCAAGATGACAGATTCGACATCGTCGGGCATGCCAACGATGGTGAACACAATGTCGCTGGCCGCAGCAACTTTGGCTGGTGAATCCACCAGGGTCGCGCCGGCATCCACGATCGCTTTTGCCTTTGCTGGCGTCCGGTTCATCACCGTCATTGAATAGCCAGCATCGATCAAGTGGCCCGCCATGCTGTGTCCCATGACGCCGGTACCGATCCATCCAATGCGCGTCTTGCCAGGCGAAATGGTCGTGTCGTTGTTCATAGGTACCGCTGGGTAATTGAAGGTGGCGTAGATTTCCAGGCTGATTCATTCTCGGCACCCAAAGGCTGGAAACCTAGGCCGCAGGTGTCAAGCCGCAGTTGGCAGTCGCGCTAATTCAACCGCTTTCGCCCAACTGGGCAATGGCTGCTGGGAATCACAGCAGCCTATCACGATTGGACCTTCGTGGCTGGGACGCCCCAGGATTGCCGTCCAACGTACCAATGTTGGGAGGGTGGTTTGGCGGTCCAAAGCCTGCTGCAGCTTTGCGGTCTGTCGCCGATGACGCAGGTCCGAAAATAGGGAACGTCGACCACCTGGATGCTGAAAATAGTCGATCTCTACACCGTCGGTATTCAGGCGATTGATCAGTGATTCATCGCTAACACGTCTGATCGACTCCACCAGCTCGATAAAGAAGTCGGGCATCAGCGAAAACTCTGGCGGCGTCACCAAAACGATCGTCGACTGCCCCGTTTCCGAGATTGCGATGATTCGTTTTGCAAGTTGGTCCAGTGACATGATGCCCAGTCGGTCGGTTGACCTTGACGTTGAAGAAAAACCCTATCAGCTGCCCGTTCGCATGCGAGACATCAGTTGTTGATAGTCCACGGCGATGGGTTCTGGTTGACTTGAGCGTTCTTCTTCCAGCAATGGCGCTTTTTGTTCGCCTTGAACGTCCAATTCGTCCTCAATCACCAACAGATCGCTGTCGTCACGGATCAAACGTATTTCAAACGGATCAGATTCTAAGTCCGCGTCGGCTTCTTCAACAAAACGAATTGCGGCTGCGTTGTGGTCATCGTGTTGAAGTTCGTCGCAGCAAGCGTCCGACATTTCGTTATCTGAATTGCATTGGTCTGAATGGTTGCTCTCGCAGCCATTGCTCGCCGCAATTGCGTCTTCGTGATCCTGCACGATCTCGTACTCGATCGAGTCGTCGCGTTCGTCGCGAATCTGGATTTCTTCACGATGCTGGAAATGTTGTTTGGGCTGCTCGCATGAAACGGCTTGGTTGTCTTCCATGAACGAACTGCAATCGGTGTGATCAGCAAAGACCATCGCCGACTGATCATGACTGGTCATGCCAACGATTTCTTGGTGCAACATTGATTCTAGGTTCGGCTGGGAAGCCGTCTGGGATGCAGACGGGTTGCGATCGCTGATTGTCGCGGCGTTCGTTCCGACTGGAATTTGTTCTTCCGATTCAAATTCGCCAAACAAGACGGACGCGGGTGGAGCAGTGTTTGCGAGTTCCGAATTTGATTCTTCGCAGATGCCTGACCCGTTGTCAGCGTTGCATGGCTGAACATCATCAGATGATGGATTGGTTTCAGCTACGTCTTCCAACCATGTCGCTGAGGGCGTTCCGACGGAGATGTCGTCCGCTGTGTTTCGCATCGACGAATCGTCTGCATCCCAATCGCTCAGTTCACCATATTCGACGGCCTGTTCGGTGCCGCCGGAGTTGGCTTTGAATTTTGGTTCGTCAATCATTGGGCTTGGTAACTGTTGCAGCATCGCCCAGGCGCGATCAATCACGGTTTCGTCCATGATTGTTTGCCCCATTTCTTCGGCGACGTCGATCGCCTGCGTCATCAATTGATTGATCAAACGCGGCACACCGCTACATGCGTGATGGACGGCGGAAATCGCTTCCAGCGTGATGGTGCGATCGGGGTCGGCGTCGCATTGAGCGATGATGGCGGTGATGTAATCGCGTGATTCGTCGCCTGAAAACGGATGCAGATAACAACGCGTGGCGACTCGTTGGGTGAAGGCTTCCATCGACGGATCGACCAGCACTTCGTCAAGCTTTGGCCCACCGCACAAGATCGCGGAAACGCGCGGTTGTCCATTCTGCATGATGTTGGTGATCTTGCGAATCGCTTCTAACACCTCTGTGCAAATCGATTGTGCCTCATCAACGATGATTAGCAATCCGCCATGCGAGGCTTTTTGGCTGCACACGCGATCGACGAGCGTTAGGTACAAGTCGTTCGTTGGGCCCGCTACATGGTCGGCTTTCATGCAGTGCAGAATATGCCGCAACAATGAATCACGATCTTCGATCCCGTCGTTACTAAGGACGATGACGTCGTGCGAGTTTTCATAACGCCGAGTCAGCGTTTGGCAGATCAACGATTTTCCGGTGCCCGGTGGCCCCATGATCAATGAGATGGATTCTTTGGCGTCGACGCTACGTCCGATTCGCACCATCGCGTCATCGACGCTGCCAATGGGAACGTATCGAGAAGCACTTGGGAATGCTGGAAATGGTGGCAAGATGTTCGCTTGGTCGGTCCCGTTCGCATTGTCAGCTTGGGTCATGATTGTCGCCGTCGGGTTCATCGTCATGGGGGAGGGAAGACTTCTTGTGCGAGCGTCCGAAGAAGCAATTGACCGCACAATCCTTACAATCGGCATATTCCAACTCTGGCTTGAGCCAACCTTGAACAAGCGCTGTCGCGTTTTTGGCGGCGTATCCGACACAAAAATGGGGCGGGTTTTTTACTCGATGTAGCAGCAACTAACGTTCTGCGCTACACCAAGTCTGTGAAACTCAAGCCCAGGCTTAGGATCGATCCGACGACCAGAAACGCCACAAAACCGCGTCGCAAGATTGCTCCGTTGGTTTGGTGTAGGCGAACCCACTGGGGCAACACCTCCAGCGCGATCCACTGATGATCGGTACCGGTTGGAACTGTTTGTGAAACGGATCTTTGTTGAAATTGCCGAGTCGGATAGACACGTTTCCAAACGATGACAAATGCCGTCGTCAACAAACCTGCAATCAATGAAGTCAGCAACGAGGTTTGTGTCCAGAAAACAGAAATCGTGCGCCCCAGTTTCACAGGCGCTGGCCCGAGGTTCCGCATTTGTTCTGATTGATGACGTTGGATTTGATCAATCCGGGAATCAGCTGCCGATGCAATTTGATTCCAACTTCGCGCCGCAGGCTCATGCGGCGCAGTTTCGTAGGACACTTGCCGGATGCCAGACTTCGGCGCGTCGCTTGATGCTTCCTGATGCTGCCAAAGTTGTTCGGAAGCGTTCACGTAGAACCGGCTGGTTTGAGCGATCCAGCGGTTTGTGCCCAACAGCGGGTGGTCGACAATTTCCCCGTAAGTTTCCAACCGATTGCGTATCATCGCCAATTCTCGGTCGCGGGTCGGGACGGCATAGGTTGTTGGCGTATTTTGGCCTGATGAAACCATGACAACTTGCAGCTTTGTGCTGGGGGCCATCCAGCATGACACCAAGACGAACGCCGCCAAAAAGACTAAAACCATGTCCAGGATGCTCATTCGATAACGTTCGGTGATCATCGAGACATTTTCCTTTCCATTTGCGATGCAATGTCTTTCGTATCGGACGAACGATCCGCGTCACAACAATCTAATTCTGACGACTGTAGCACCAGCGATTATGTTTGAAGTCAAAATCTGTGGAGTCCGATTCAAGTCCGACGTCCAAGCGGTCGGCACGGCGGGGTCTGATGCTGGTAAAGCAACCGCCATTGGCCTGAATTTTTACCCCGCCAGCCCACGTTACGTTGATCCAGAATCAGCAGAGATTGCAGAGCTATCGGCGACGGCTGCCAGAGCCGGAATCTTGCGAGTCGGTGTGTTTGTTCACGAGTCACCTGAAAAGATTGCTCAGATCGCGCATCAAGTGGGGCTGGCGGCTGTGCAGTTGCATGGTGACGAGACGGTCGAGGAAGTGGATCGGCTTTTCGAGTTAATTGAAATCGACATCATCCGCGCGATCAAGTTACCAATCAGTCCGATCAGCGTCGACGAAATCGAAGAAGCTTGCCAGCCTTGGCTGGAAATGGGCTGCGGGCTTCTGTTTGATGCCGACGCTGGTTCCGCCCACGGCGGCAGCGGGAAAACGCTTGATTGGCCATCGATCCGAGCCTGGTCTGACGCCAATCCAAACATCCCATGGATCTTGGCCGGCGGTCTGACACCCGACAATGTCGCCAAAGCGATCGAAGTCACCGGAGCGTGTTGCGTCGACACGGCCAGCGGTGTTGAAAAAGAACGCGGAGTAAAATCAGCCGAGAAAATTGGCGAGTTTATTCAGGCAATTTGACGTATCCAAATCGTCGCACGGCTCTCCGAGCCGTTAGCGTCTTACCCTCGGCGCTTTCGGTTCGGAGAACCGAGCGACATTGATTCACTGTTTGTTGCATAGGAATTGTCGCACGGCTCTCCGAGCCGTCAGCGCCTTGCCACGATCGCTTTCGGTTCGGAGAACCGAGCGACATTGGGTTGCTGTGGCACCTAATCGTCTTGCACGGAAAACCCGATCGACTCGATCAGGTTTAGGTACAACAGATAAAACACTGGCACTAGAATGAGCACCAAAATGGTTGCCAGGGCCAGGCCGAACGCCAGGCTGGCGGCCATCGGGATTAGCAGCTGAGCTTGAAACGATTTTTCCGTCATCAGCGGTGCGAGTCCGGCGATGGTCGTCATGCTGGTCAAAAGAATCGGTCGAAAACGACGTTGACCCGATTCCAATAACGCTTGGCGAATCGGCATCCCTTCACGCACTCGCGAATTAATGAAATCAATCAGCACGATTGAATCATTGACAACCACGCCAGCCAACGCGACCAAGCCGAACATGCTAAACAAAGTCAGCGGCAAGCCTAAGATCGCGTGCCCCCAGACGGCACCGATCATGCCGAAAGGAACGATCAACAAAATTAACAAGGGTTGAACGTAGCTGCGGAATTGAACGACCAGCAAAACAAACATGGCAACCACGGCGATCTGGAACCCCGTGATTAAGCTGCCCACCGATTCACGCGACTGTTCGCGTTGTCCTTCCCATCGAAAACGGACGTCGGGATACCGTTTTTGCAGTTGGGGAACGAGGTCGGTTTGAAGTTCTGAAATGATCAATTCAGCGTTCGCCCGAGTTTCGTCCAAATCAGCCGAAATTGTGATCGATCGCATTTGGTCGACGCGATTAATCTCAGAAAACCCACGGCTTAGTTCGACTTCAGCAATTTCGGTGATGGGACGCTGCGAACCGTCGGCGGTTTGCACTCGGATCTCACGAAAATCAATAAGGCTATCGCGTTCTTCTTTGGGATAACGCACCATTAGTTTGACTTCGTGCCGACCGCGCTGCAGTCGCATGACCTCGGCTCCGAAATAGGCATTGCGAACCGTTTCACCCAGATCCATCGGTGTCACGCCAGTCGACAAGGCACGGTCTTTGACGCGGAATTGAAATTCCCATTTGCCCGGCGTGTTGTCATCCGCGATATCAAAGACACCCGCGAAATCTGCTAATCGTTCTTTGACTGTTTCGGTTGCTTCAAGCAGTTGATCTTCGTTATCGCCCGACGCAAGCAGTTTGAACTCGATCGCCTTTCCACCCGGTCCCACACCGATGGTCCCATAAGTCACGCGTTCGCTGCCCGGGAATTCGCCGACTTCGTCTCGCCACATCGCAATGAGATCGTCGCTGTGAATGTTGCGAACTTCGGTGTCAAACAATTCGACAAACAATTGCCCGACGTGCGAACCGCTACCGCCACCACCGGCGGCATTTTCGACGTTGGTGATCGATCCCACATCGCGATACGTCAAACGCACTGGCCCATCGCCATCGCCTTGATCGGATCGGTAAATGTCTTCGATGGGAATACCGGTTTCTTGCGAGCGTTTTTCGGCAACTCGCCTGGAAACTCTGCGAATCGCGTCGCCCATTTTTCGAGTTGCACGATCGGTTTCGATTGCCGGGGTTCCATCGGGGAACGATATCGTCGCCTGCAAATTGTTATTGTCGGTTTTCGGAAACAAAATCGACGGCACAACTCCGCCGCGAATCAGTCCCGCAGTAAAGATCGCCATGCTGAGGGCCGCAGTGATGGGAACTAAGGGATGAGCCAGAGAGAACCGCAGCATTGGCGTGTAAACCGATTCGACAACCCAATCCATCCCTCGACCGGCGTGGCCGCTGGCCCAATTAAGAATCATTCCAAGCGGACGAATCGGATAGGTCAACACGTCCATGAATCGAAAGAAACCGGTGTGCTTGTGTGCCAAGTGAGTCGGCAATACAAAGATGCTTTCCCATAGCGAAATGACCAACATCGCAATCACTGCAAATGGGATCACGGCCATGAACTTGCCCATCACGCCGGACACAAAAAACATCGGCGAGAACGCGATTACGGTGGTCGTGACCGAAGCCGCGACGCTGCCCATCACTTCGGTCGTGCCGTCGATCGCGGCTTGCTTAAGCGGTTTGCCCATCTGGATATGAGCGTAGATGTTTTCGCCGATCACGATTGCGTCATCGACAACGATCCCCAGGGCCACCAGGAACGAGAACAGGCTGAGCATGTTGAGCGTTTGATCGCCGTAGGAAAGCGCGACGCCGGAACCCAGGATCGAGATTGGAATGCCCAAGGCGACCCAGAACGCCAGACGCATTTCCAAAAACAGGGTCAGCACCAAGAAAACCAGAATCAAACCCTGCAAACCGTTTCGAAGCAGCAATTTCAATCGGTCGCGCACATCGGTACTGGTGTCGCCCCAAACCTCGAACCGGAAACCAGGCGGCAATTCAGCACCGGCGACATATTCGCGAACCGCTTCGGTCATCGCCAATAGGTCTTCTTGTTTGGTTCGATCGACATTGACCACCATCGCAGGTTCGCCATTGATTTCGCCAACGGCGGTGATGTCTTCAAATTCGTCTCGAACTTCGCCAAGATCTGCGATCGTTAGCACAACGCCACCGGGCCGAGTCACGATTGGCAGCTTGGCAATTTCTTCGCCAACGCGTCCCTTGTTTTTCGCTCGCAGCAAGACCTCTTGTCCCGCCGATTTCAAATTACCGCCTGGCAATTCAATGTTGCGAGCACGAATGATGTTGGCGACTTCGGCCAGCGACAATCCGTAACTACGCAGTGTTGCTTCGGGGATTTCAACATCGATTTGATACGGCCGCGTTCCCATGATCGACGCTGATGAAACCGATGGAAGCGTCAGCACTTCGTCGCGAACTTGTTCGGTAACTTCCCGCAATCGTAATTCCGATTCGCGAGTCCGTTCGTCGGGGCCGACGATGCCGATTCGAATCGCGGCTTCGCGAAAGGTGATCTGCTGGATCTGTGGATCTTCGGCCAACGCGGGGAAACTTGGGATACGGTCGACTTCGCGACCAATTTCGCTCATCACCTTTTGCACGTCTTCGATGTCGCTGCGCAATTCCGCCAACACAAAGCCGGACCCTTCCTGGGCAATCGAGGTGACTTTCTTGATGCCGTCGATCGATCGAATCGATTCTTCGATCTTTTGACAGATCGCTTCTTCGGTATCCGTCGGCGTTGCGCCCGGGTAGGGCACGGTGATCATGACGATTTCTAATTCGAACGCTGGAAAGACTTCGCGGCGAAGTTTCCCTAGCGACAATCCGCCGATCGCCATCAATGCGATCATCAGAACATTCATTCCGGGGGCGTTACTGATCGCCCAAGCCACGGCACGCTTCATGGCGACACCTTCGTTGAAAGGTGCTGCGGGTCAGTTTGCGATAGGATCGCGACTGCGTCAGATTGTTTGCTGCGTTGGTTCTTTGCTGCGTTGTTTTTTTCAGCTTTCTTTACAGCGTTTTCTACTGCGTTTTCTACTGCGTTTTCTACAGTGGCGTCTTGCTTAGACTGATCGGGTTTTACTACCGAGGCACGGGCGGGCAGGTATTCACCATCGACGGTGCCAACGGGCGAAACGACCACCCACGAATCGGGACCGATCATACGATCGCCGACTTCGCATACCCATAACTTTTCTTTTGTGGGATCAGGGCCAGCATCACCGTTACTGTTTTTGTTTAGAATCACCATGGAATTGATCGGCGTTACCGAACTTCGACTTACGACACGTCCGGCCAACCAATCGTCTGGGTCAAAGTTATCTATTTCCTGGTCAGCAGGTTTTTCGTCCGATTTGTCATCAACTACGTTGTCAACTTTGTCGCTGTTTGACGTTTCGTCGTTCTTCGTTTCATCGTTCTTCGTTTCGGTGCTGGCTGAATCTTTGGGCGATAGCACGCTTTCATCGCGAACGAACTCGAACACGCGATTACCCGGTCTGATCGCACGCGCAGGAATGACGACCAGGGGCGTTTGAGGAGTGACCAACAATTTCACTCGGACATACATTCCGCGAACCAATGCGGACGCGCCTGCTTGATTGAGGCTTGACTTGTCGATTGGATTGCCGGCTTCATCGACCATCGTTTGTGGATCATCCACCAGAATCCGAACGGGAACGGTGCGGGTTTCGTTATCCAAACCGATGCCGTTGTAGCTGAGCAATCGAGCTTTCCATCGGTAGACCCGATTTTCGCGACCAGAGATCTCGAATTCAATCAGTGCTGGCGTTTCGGGCAGGTCGTAATTGCGAGACATTTCGGGCGACAAGTTTTCGCCTGATGAATCGCTGTTTTGGTTTCGTTGATCAAGAACCCAATAGAGTTGGTCCATCCGCATGCTGGACGCGACTTCTGCTTTGGACGTGTCATCAACCACGACCAGCATCTGGCCGCGATTGACAAAGGTATTGAGGTCCGCTTCTTCGCTGACGATCACGCCTTCGATTGGGGCGCGGATTTCAGTCCTGGCCAAACTGACTTCGGCGGCCCTCAGGTTGGTCGCGGCCAACTGCTCGGATGCCTCCAGACGGATGCGGCGTTGGCGAAGCAGTTTTAGGTTGTTTTCGGCATTGATCAGTTGTTGTTGCGCCGCATTGAGCGAACGCTGAGCTTTTTCGACGTCGCCACGGCTGACGTAGCCCTTGGGAAGCGACGTTTGTCGATCGACTTCTTTTCTCTGTAACGCGACATCGTCCTTAGTGATTTCGATCACCCGCTGCGCGTTGGCCATTTCCTGATCGATTTCACGCAGGCTCTGATATTCCTGTTCCTTTTGCCGCGTCAGTCGCTCGACTTCGATTTTGTAATCCGTGTCGTCGATCTTCATCAGCAGATCGCCGCGTTGAACATACTGACCGGCTTCGCACTTGTCCGATTTCATGACGACTCGTCCGGCGACTTCGGCGGCGACGTTGGCCTCTTGAAACGGGACGACCGTGCCGTCGATTTCCAAAGCCAATTGTTTGCCGGTGGCTTCAAGCGACTGAAGTTGCTCGATACGGACCGGGGCCAGTGATTTCATCCGGCCGCGCCGCGTGTTGTCGGTGGCGGCACGCTTTTCAGGTTCGACACTGCCCAGCAAGAAAAATACTAACACCGCACCGACCAACAAGATCAACGGCAGCACTAAGTTGACCATCAGACTGTGTGAACTGAAAAGGTTCTCACGCGTTCGTTTGGGGGGATTTGATTCGGACGGCGAAGGCGTCACGGGATCGGGCATGAAGTATCAAACGGGATTCGAGGGATGTGAGTGGGCCTGTGTTGTCCCGGTAAAACGGAGGCAATGAACTAGAACAGGCAATCAAGTGGCACAGGTAAGTGAAAAACACAGGCAACCGACGAAGCACAACGATCTGTGTCCGATAGTAATTCGACGCGATCGCGAGGAACTGCACCTTTGTTTCTTTGCCGGTTTACTGTCTGTTTTTTCGTAGTCGTTTGCTGGTTGTGTCGTTGAAAGTGTTGGCACAGGTCAACCTGCGTATCGTAAACGGATTCCCTTGGTTTGCTTAGAGGCATTCTGAACACGTCATTGACGAAAATGCCGACAATTCCGATCAAAGCTGACGTGTTGGCGTAAAAATTGCCGTGGGCGTCCAACGGGCCTTGCCGTGAACCGGTGGCTTCCTATAATCTGCCTCTCTTGACCAACATCAGCGGCTGTAGCTCAGTTGGTAGAGCATCACGTTGCCAACGTGATTGTCGTCGGTTCGAATCCGATCAGCCGCTCTTTCCTTGGTTTTCACTGTCACGGTACTCTTTGCCGATCAGGCATTTCTTTCGGACCCGCTGTGCCAAACTTACACTGCGGAAAGTACGCTCGACTCGGCGAAATCGCCGTTCATCTGCCCCAGCGGATTGAAACCAACGATTCGTTGCAGGAACAGTTTCCGCGCTGGGATCTGAAGATTATCGAAGAGAAAACCGGGATCGCGCAACGACACATTGCCGAACCTGACGAGACCGCCAGCGACTTGGCAGTCAAAGCGGCCGAGAAACTGTTTCAAGAAAACAACATTGATCGTAGCCAGATTGATTTTGTGTTGCTCTGCACGCAAACGCCTGATTATGCGTTGCCAACGACCAGTTGTCTGATCCAGGATCGTTTGGGTTTGCCGACTCGTTGCGGAGCGATGGACTTTAATCTTGGATGCAGTGGTTTCGTTTACGGTTTGGCCGTCGCGGATGGTTTGATTCAAAGCGGAGTCGCCAAAAACATTCTGCTGCTGACTGCGGAAACGTACAGTAAGTACATCCATGAAGACGATCGCAGCCTGCGAACAATCTTCGGCGATGGCGCAGCGGCGACGATGATCACTGCGTCGGAGGAAAGATCGTTATGGGGGTTCCAGTTTGGCACCGACGGTAGCGGTGGCGACATGTTAGTCGTTGGCGACGGCGGTGCCCGAGCAGCCAAGGACGCAATCAAACCCCGTCACCGCAAACGGTGGAAAAGCCGTTTGTACATGGATGGTCCCAGCCTGATCAATTTCACCGTCGATGCGGTTCCCCGTTTGGTCGACGAGATTCTGCAAGACAACGATCTATGCGACAGCGATATCCAGACGTACCTGATGCATCAGGCGACCTGGAAGATGTTGGACCAGTTAAGGGTTCGTATGAATCTGCCCGAAGAACGTTTACCGATCGACATTGCCGACATCGGAAACACGGTCTCATGCACCTTGCCGATCCTGATCGATCGATTGCGATCCAAAGACAAGTTGCCAAGCGGAAGCAACCAAATGCTAATCGGTTTCGGCGTCGGCTTGTCGTGGGCGGGTTGTTTGTGGAAGTGCTAAGACGTTGAAGGCGGAACACCGATGGCGTTCATGTTCATCGATTCTGTGTTTTGCGTTTAAACCGACCTGACCACGGCGATCAATCGGTCGATGTCTTCTTCATTGTTGTAGGCGTGGACCGCCGCGCGGATTCCGGTGCCACGACAACTGGTGACCACGTTTTGCGTTAGGGCTTGTTCTCGAAACGTTGCTGGTTCGATACCAGGAACCTGAAAGTTCACAATGCTACTTTGGTTTTCTTCTTTGGGGTCGATTTCTGTCACTGCGCCGGTCGCGATTAGTTTTTCACGAAGAGTCGACGCCAACGTAAGAACTCGTTTGCTGATCGCTTCGGGACCGTGGGCTTGATGAATCTGGGCGAACAGGTTCACGCTTGCCGCCAACGCCCCGATTCCGACCATGTTTGCCGAACCAGACTCGAATCGGGTTGCGTCATCGCTAAGTACCATCTTGGGTTTGCTGTAATTGTGCGATTCTTTCACGCTAGCCCAACCCACGTTCAAAGGGCGCAAGCGATCGAAGTGTTTTTGACGGATCATTGCGACACCGACGCCTTCGGGGCCAAGCAACCATTTGTGTCCATCGGCGGCCAGAAAATCGACGGGCGTCTTTTGCAGATCAAGCGGATACATGCCTAGCCCCTGGATCGCGTCCACAAAGACGGCGACGCCCCGGTCATGGGCTCGGCCAACGAGGTCGTCCAAGTCGACTCGGTAACCCGTCGCGTAACCGACCCAACTGAGTGCAATAATTTTGGTCGTTTCGTCGACGTGGTCTAACAGGTCATCGACATGGACCTCGCGATCGGATCTTCGCGGAACGATTCGGACTTCGACGCCTTTGGATTGTTGATTCAGCCATGGAAACAAATTGCTGGGGAACTCGCCATCGGGGATCACCACGCTGTCGCCAGCGACCCATGGCCACCCTTCGGCGACCAAATTGATTCCCGTAGTCGTATTGGGAATGATGCAAAATTCTTTTTCGTCGCCTCCGGTGATTTCCGCTGCGGATTGCCGCAATGTCTTCAGGTTTTGGTTCCAGGTCGGCCAAACGGTGTCGCCCAATTGGCTGGCCTGACCGGCGTACTTGTTGATCCAATCCGCGGCCGGTTGGCTAAGCGGACCGACGGCGGCGTGATCGAAATAGGCGAATTGATCGGAAATCGGCATTTGTGCCCGCCACCAATCCCAGGGCCGGTCAAGGGTCGCCGAAATTGAATGAGGGATGACTTTTGATGGCGAAGAGGGCATGGGTTCAGAGGGGGCTTGCATGCGAAATCCGTTTAATCGTTACGAACATGGGGCGTTCTATGGGCTGTTAATTTAGCTTGTCCGACTGGGCGTGGGAAATGACGGCATTTGCAACTATACTGCTGGCGAAGCCAAGAGCTGGGCATCGCGGGATGCCCCATTGGTTGTTGTCATCGGCGGTAGAAACCCGTACTTTTCCCCAAGAACCCGCACCTTTCCCCAGAACCCGAGGACTTTGATGCCCAAGGCGCTTTGCTTAATTAGCCTTGTGGCGTCGGCTCTTGTCGTCATTGCGTTTCTTGCGGACGCCGTTTTTGGAATGATGGGCAACGTTGCCCGCTCACCGCGCACGGGTTTGGCAACAGTTTGAATCAATCCGCAGCTACCGGTTGCCCGCTACCGCTACCGCTACCCGCTACCGGCTCGGAGAGCCGGGCGACAATGAGTTTCAAGACGTTCAAAGAAATGCGCTAACGCGAAATTCATTGTCGCTCGGTTCTCCGAACCGAAAGCGTTCACCGCGCACGGGTTTGGCAACAGTTTCAATCAATCCGCAGCTACCGGTTGCCGGCTACCCGCTACCGGCTCGGAGAGCCGGGCGACAATGTTATGGGGGGGATGCTGCACGGGTGATTCGGTCCATGATGGCTTGACCAATGCCCGTGTTTTCGCACGAATCGATTACGATCGTTTGCGCGTCGCTTTGATCCGCCTCGCGAAGAAACGCAAACAGGTTTCTGGCAACTTCGTCTAAATTACCGTCTTGGCTAAGAGTCCAGACACGGTGAAACGCATCGGCCTTGTCTTGATCGATCGGTGCAAAGACCAGTCGGCCGACTTCGCTGACATCTAACGGAAGTGCATCAACGCCAGCGATCAAAAGCGGCTTGGTGGGCGAGTAATGTTTCTGGAACTGGCCTGGCGATGGCATTGGCTTGGTCGGGTCTGAATCCAAATCAGCCGAGACAACCGAGTTGCCAATGGCGTGACCAAACGCATTTTCTAGAACATCCAACGACACCCCACCGGCTCGCATCAATTGAGGCCCCCGTGGATCCAATTTGATAATCGTTGATTCGATGCCGCATTGGCAAGGTCCACCGTCGATGATCATGCGAACCTTTTCACCCAAACCAAACGCGACATGCTTGGCCGTCGTGGGGCTGATGTAGTTCGACGGGTTGGCACTGGGGGCCGCAAGCGGGAAATCGCATCGCTCAAGCAAAGCCAAAGCGATGGGATGATTGGGGACGCGGATTCCGACCGAATCGCCGCCGGCGGTGGCAACCGAAGAAATGTTCTTTGACCTAGGAACAATGACCGTCAACGGACCCGGCCAAAATTTTGCAGCGATGTCAAACTGCTTTCGGACCCAAGCCTGCGAATCGATCTCGCACCAACGCAGGGCATGCTTGACCGAGGCGACGTGAATAATCAGCGGGTTTGTCGGCGGACGATCCTTGGCCGCGTAGATTTTCGTTACTGCGTCATCATCGGTCGCGTTGGCAGCCAATCCGTAAACGGTTTCGGTGGGAACGCCAACCAAGTCGCCACGCTGCAAGAACCCAGCCGCTTTGGCAAGGTTTTCGGACGTCGGTTCGGCGATGATTGATTCTTCCATAGGTGACGTGAAGATAACCGATTCATCTGATCCCGTGGAAACCGTCAGAGCCTTTCAAACTGGGCCTTTCAAACTGGGCCTTTCAATCTGGGCCTTTCAATCTGGGCCTTTCAATCAGGGCAACTCAGTTTTTCAAGTTGGGGGTGTCATCAGCAAGTAGCGATCGCCGCGTAGGCGTTCGGTTTCCCTGCAATCGCCGAAGCTCTACGCGAGCTTCGCTACGGCGATACAATCGCTAGTTTGAACAACTGAGTTGCCCTGGCCTTTCAATGCGAATCTGCCGCTCAAAAGGGTGCATCATGGGTCAGTCGCCAGTCGCCATTGAATCAATCGGGCGATCGCGTTGGCGTTTGAATACGACGGGCAAGTTGAAATTCGGTAGACTAAACGAAATCACACTAAGCACTTTCAAACCAGGAGAAATCCATGTCGGTTGCCAGTCCATCGTCGATCCCACCTTCTTTGCAAACATTTCTTGCATCGCCGAAACGGTTGCTGATCGATGGCGATTGGCGGGATGCGCAATCGGGCGAATCGTTTGACGTCTACGACCCTGCGACCGATCAAGTTGTCGCGCAGGTCGCCCAAGGTGATGCTGCGGATGTGGAGATCGCGGTTCAAGCGGCGAGAAAAGCTTTTGATTCGGGGCCTTGGTCAAAGATGACGGCTTCTCAGCGTGGTCGGATGATCTGGAAGATCGGTGACTTAATTGAACAAAATGCTGATGAACTTGCTCAACTAGAAACCTTGGACAACGGCAAGCCGCTTAGTGTTGCCAAGGCGGCCGATGTTGCCTTGGCCGCAGATATGTTTCGCTACATGGCTGGTTGGGCGACCAAGATCGAAGGGAACACGATTTCGTTGAATGTTCCTTATGCACCCGACGGTGAATTCCAGGCGTTCACGTTAAAAGAACCCGTCGGCGTCGTTGGGCAAATTATCCCCTGGAACTTCCCGTTATTGATGGCGGCTTGGAAACTTGGTCCGGCGTTGGCCACCGGATGCACCATTGTGTTAAAGCCAGCCGAACAGACGCCGCTTTCTGCGATTCGATTGGGCGAACTGATTCAAGAAGCTGGCGTGCCCGATGGTGTCGTTAACATTGTCACCGGATTTGGCGAAACCGCAGGTGCAGCGATTGCCTCACACGATCTGGTCGACAAGGTCGCGTTCACCGGTTCGACCGAAGTAGGCAAGCTGATCATTCAAGCTGCCGCTGGTAATCTAAAAAAAGTGACACTTGAACTGGGCGGAAAGAGCCCCAATGTTGTCTTTGATGATGCCAATATCGACGAAGCCGTCGCGGGCGCGGCCGACGCGATCTTCTTTAACCAGGGGCAAGTTTGTAGTGCCGGTTCGCGACTGTTTGTCCAAAAAGGAATCTACGACGAAGTCGTTGCAGGCGTTAGCGAGATTGCGGCGAACATGAAAGTTGGCAGCGGCTTTGATGATTCAACTCAGATGGGCCCCTTGGTTTCACGCGAGCAGTTTGATCGGGTCACTGCGTACTTGAAAGCGGGCGTGAGCGAAGGGGCCGAAGCATCAGCCGGCGGAGCCGCGATTGATCGGGCTGGTTATTTTGTACAACCCACGGTGCTAAAGAATGCATCGCCGGACATGTCAGTTGTGCGGGAAGAGATTTTTGGTCCCGTTGTCGCTGCGATGCCATTTGGCGACGAATCCGATTTAGTCTCGCAAGCAAACAATTCTAGTTACGGTTTGGCCGCTGGAATTTGGACGCGAGACATTTCAAAGGCCCACCGATTCGCAAGGCAAGTCAAAGCTGGCACCGTCTGGATCAATTGTTACAGCATCTTTGACGCGGCGTTGCCGTTCGGTGGTTACAAGCAATCCGGGTGGGGCCGCGAAATGGGCCACGCAGCACTGGAAAATTATCTGCAAACGAAATCAGTCTGCATTAGCTTGTAAGGCGACCGTGTTAGGCTTCGCCCTGCGTTTGAAGTGCAATCAGCACCGTGATGGTGGAATCCGCGTATTGATAGGCGATGGCGATCGCTTTACCGCGTTTGGTAAACGAGATGCCGTCTCCGCCAACGCGAATAACGCTTGGCAATGACATTTTGAGTGCAAAATCGCAAAGGCGTCGTTTTGCACCGCCCACGACCATGTTCCCTAGTTCGCCGACAGCATCGACGACCGTTTGGTCAATTTCCGTCGCTTGATGGTCGATCAACGATTCCGTCCACTTGATGGCGGCGTCGTTAGTCATGCTTAAGCTCATCGACCCCTGCAAATCGCCTGTTAGACCCATCACGACCGAAATTTCGGTAGGAGATTCCGATGGATGGCAGTTTTCAGTGCCGATTTCGCAGGGTTCTCCTTCGCGAACCAATACCGAACCTGCCATCATTTCAAAGACTTCACGTATCGATTCGTCGATGGAATCAATCAAAGTGGTTTTTGTATCGATGCACAATGTCATGTTTGCCCCAGGCAATGTTAAAGTTAGGAAGGAAACCAGAGGGTGAACCGGAGTCGGTTCCCGAGTGTTAAAAGTTAGTGATATTGATCACGCAGATTGCGGATTAGGCAGGACTCGTTCCAATTTCATGGTCAACATTTCCTGGTCGAAGGGTTTGACCAAGTAATCATTGACGCCTGCTTGAATGGCTTTGAGAACTTGTTCTTTCTCGGTCTCGGTCGTCACCATCATGATTGGTAGCTTATGACCAGCAGCACGGATGGCTTGGACCAATTCCAGACCATTCATGATCGGCATGTTCCAATCGGTAAGAACCAAATCGAACCCAGAACCATCGCCAAATTTTTCTAACGCTTCGGCACCGTCAGCGGCTTCGACTACTTCGTCAATCCAAAGGGCATTTAGACTACGAGCGATAATCTTCCGCATGACGCCTGAATCATCAACCAACAAAACCTTCATCTTCAAGTTCCTAATCTAGAATTTTTCCTTCGTCGGGACGCCCGCACCGTAAATAACTAGCACACAGTTTTTACGAGCGTCGGAAAAAGGTTCGATTTTAACTAATCCTCTGCGAAAGCCTTCTGCTGAAACGATGACGGCCACATTCCGGCGTGTTTGTAAGTAGATGTTTGTAAGTAGATGTTCGCTTGCGGATACGAAGGCCTTGCTTCTAGGGGGAACGATTCCGACATCGCCTCTGGTAAGCAATTACAAAAAGCCAAAGTTGTGGGATCAAACTGACTTTGCCGGTTATCCGAAACTCACCGACGCGACTTAGGGAAAGCATCTACGTATTTCGCGACAGCGTTGGGTTTAGGGGTTACATAAACCTGGATGAAAAATGCATACCCATTTGTCTGCCTTTCATCCTCGTTCGGGGGCGAACGCACATCGTTTCATTCTGCTTGTGCATCGTTCTCGGTTTTTAACTCAGTGAAACTGAATGTAAAGAACCCGCTTCAAGGGAACAGGATCCGCAATGGAAGACGCAGAACTGATTCACGAATTCGTTGAGGAAGCTCGCGAACATCTTGGCGATGTTGAAACACAGTTGCTTCAAATCGAAGCGATGGGTGCCAACATTAACGACGATCTCGTTAACACCGTTTTTCGCGCGATTCACTCCGTCAAAGGCGCCGCTGGCTTCTTGGGTTTGGTGCAGATCAACAATGTCGCTCACAGCCTAGAGAACGTTCTGGGCAAGGTTCGCGACCATCAACTGGTCCCCGATCCGTTCAACGTCGATGTGATGTTGAAGGCTGCCGACCGTCTGTTAGGCCTGATCGAATCGATCGAATCAAGCAACGAAACAGATAACGCAGAGATTTGCGAAAAGCTTGACGCCCTGCTTGAAGGCCAATCAGCCGAGTCGGCGGAAGCCGATCCAGGTGTTGAACAAGATGTGCCAGAGCAAATTGACGCGATCGAAAAGGCAATCGACGAAACGATCGAAGAGCCCGTTGCGGAGCCCGAAGCCGCCGCTGCCAAGACCACGCCTGCAGAGAATCCAACGTCGAAGCCGGTTGCTGCGGACTCAGCGCCGTCGACTTCCGCTGCGAGTCCCGCTGCGACTTCCGCACCCGCATCGAAGCCTGCGGAAACAAAATCAGCACCCGCAAAGGCGTCTTCGAAATCAACGTCTACTGCCGAAGCAACGATTCGCGTGGGGGTTCGCGTCTTGGATCGTTTGATGAACCTGGCGGGCGAACTTGTTCTAAGTCGCAACCAATTACTTCGGGTTCTTGGCGAACATGATACGGGATCGAACCTTGATTCGATCGTCAGCGGCTTAGATCAAGTCACTACCGAACTGCAAGAAACGATCATGCAGACTCGGATGCAGCCGATCGGTAACGTCTTTAGCAAATTCAACCGCGTTGTACGCGATCTAAGCAGCAAGCTTGGAAAACAATGCGAACTGAAGGTCGAAGGTACGGAAGTCGAAATCGATAAGACCATTATCGAACTGATTAGTGACCCTCTGACCCACTTGGTCCGTAACTCGGTTGACCACGGCGTCGAAATGCCAGACGACCGAGTCGCTGCTGGAAAATCTGCGTCGGGTACGTTGCAATTGCATGCTTACCACCAATCGGGCAAGGTCCGCATCGAGATTGTCGATGATGGAAAGGGAATCAACGCTGCGATTCTTAAAGAGAAAGCTGTATCGAAGGGCCTGTTGACTCAGGAACAAGCCGAGTCGATGGGTGAACGTGAAGCCGTTCGGCTGATCTTCCACCCTGGTTTCTCCACGGCACAGGAAGTTACCGATGTTAGCGGACGCGGCGTCGGAATGGATGTCGTTCGCAGCAACATCGAAAAACTTGGCGGTACCGTCGATATCGAAACGCAAGTCGGCGAGGGCACCACGATCGTGGTCACGCTGCCATTGACGTTGGCTATCGTACCGTCACTGATCGTCCAAAGCGGTGACGACCGTTTTGCAATTCCACAGGTCAACATTGCTGAACTTGTGCGAATCCGAAACCAGGAAGCAAAACGTATTGAGCAAGTCAATAACAAGGAAGTCTTACGTTTGCGAGGAAGCTTGCTTCCGTTGGTCCGACTAAAAACCACCCTTGGTCAAGTGGAACCAGAAAGATCCACCGTTGATTCCGCCAGCGATGGTGTTCGACACATCATTGTGGTTGAATCGGGGATTTTGCGTTACGGCCTTGTCGTCGATGACGTGCTTGATTCAGAGGAAATCGTCGTTAAGCCGCTTGGGCGTCACTTAAACGAATGCCCTTGCCTATCCGGTGCGACGATTCTTGGCGATGGCCGAGTCGCATTGATTCTTGACGTCAATGGAACCGCAGGGCAAGCGAAGCTAAGAGTCAACGAAGAAGACAAGTCGCATGCACTGGCTTTGGAGCATGAAGCGAATGAAAAAGAAAACAATCAATCTGTTTTGCTTTTCAGAAACGACCCCAACGAGCAATTCGCGGTTCCGATGGAAGTCGTCGCACGTATCGAGCGTGTTCGATTTGACGAAATTGTTTCGGTTGGATCACAGGAATTGCTTCACTACCGTGACGGTTCTTTGCCATTGATTCGCTTGGAAAATGTTACCAAGGCGAACCCGAGCCCGGAACAAGATTGTTTCAATGTCATTGTCTTTGAAACAAGCGGACACGAAGTCGGCGTGATTGCTTCAAGCCTAATCGATATCCGCGAAGTCCGCGATATTTTCGATGCGACCACTTTCGACGATGTCGGCGTGATTGGTTCTCAGGTCATCGAAGGACGGACGACTCGTTTGCTAGACACGATCGAATTGGCTCGTAAGTCGCGGCCTGATTGGTTCGAGGAACAAGCAAAGAAGACCGCGCAGGTCAGCAACGACAACTTGTCGCCAGCGGTCAAATCAACCATGTCAGATAGCTCGGCAGGGGAAAGTGTCTTATTGGCGGAGGATTCAAGTTTCTTCCGACGTCAAGTGAAGCGATTCTTAGAAGAATCAGGCTATGACGTCGTCGATTGCGAAGACGGACGCGAAGCTTGGAACACCTTGAAGGAATCACCCGACAAGTTCCGGATCGTGTTAACGGACATCGAAATGCCAAACATGGACGGGCTTGAATTCACGCGTCGTATTCGCAGCGAAAACAAATTTGCGGAACTGCCGATCATCGCGCTGACGTCGCTGGCCTCGCAAGAAGATTTCCAGCGTGGTTTCGATGCCGGAGTCACCGAATACCAGGTCAAATTGGATCGCGAAAAATTGATCGCCGCGATGGGACGTTATGCGGGGATCAAACAATCCAACCAAGCCCCTGAACTTGCTGGAGCATCGTGATGCTAATCCATCGAAACAGAATCCATCATCTTCTCACGAGCGAGAATTCATGAGTACCACTACTGAAGCATCAACCACCATTCAGGTTGCGACCTTTTATATTGAGAACCTGTTACTTGGCGTCAACATTGACGTGGTGCAGGAAATCAATCGCCACCTAGAAGTCACCGAAGTTCCTCATTCGCCTCCGAGCGTTCGAGGCGTTGTCAACCTACGCGGTGAAGTGGTGACCGTGGTTGATTTGCGAACGCTTTTGGGTTTGAAAAAACGCGATAGCGAAACGAATTGCAAATGCGTCGTGATTCATTCCCAAGAGGAATTGATTGGCGTTTTGGTTGATGAGATTGCGGACACGCTTTCTGTTCCACAAAGCAAAATTGATCCTCCCCCGTCAAACATTGATGGTGTCGAGGGGCAGTATTTCCGAGGCGTGTACACGCTCGAATCTGGCGTCGTGATTCTGTTGGATGTTCAGCAGCTTCTCGAAGCAAATTAGGCAAACGCCTAAGAGAGACACTTTTAACTTTACTAGACCATTTACCAACCGGCGCATTTGAATGCGTCATCAACTACGACACGGGTCGGGAGAATTGAATATGCGGCTTTCCAAACTTTCACTACGTACATTGCTCATGCTTGTTTGCGTGACAGTTGCTTGTGTGCCACTTGCCGGCCTTAGCGTCGTGCTTTGGCGTACCACAAACACCATGGCAGACAAAAGCGCCTCTGAATTTGGTGCGGTTGCTTCCAGCATTGGCGACAAAATTGACCGAAACCTTTTCGAGCGTTACGGCGACGTTCAGGCATTTGGTTTAAACTCGGTCATTCAAGACAAACACTCTTGGTACGAAGCTGATGAATCCAATCCCATCGTGCAAGCGATGAATCAGTATGTCGACACCTATGACATCTACTACCTGACCGTTTTGGTTGACTTGGACGGAAAGCTGATTGCGGTCAACGATCGCGATGATTCAGGCAACAAAGTCCAAACAGAAGCTCTTTACGGAAAAGACTTCAGCCAAGAAGGTTGGTTCAAGGACGCTTTGGCGGGCCGCTATTACGAGTCCGAAGACGGATCATTCAGCGGAACCGTGGTCGAACACCTTCACGTTGATCAAGATGTTTCCGAAATCTACGGCGACGAAGGCCTGGCACTTGGTTTTACCGCTCCGGTCCGTGGCGAAGACGGCGAAACGATTGCGATCTGGAAGAACGTTGCTAAGTTCTCATTGGTCGAAGAAATCGTCATGAGCAGTTACCAAGAACTTGCAAAACGCTCACTTGACGCGACTGAAATTACATTGCTCGATGACAAGGGCAACGTGATCGTCGATTACGATCCTTCCCACACCGGCAATCAGGAAATGGTCCGCGACATGTCGGTCATTGGGAAGTTCAATCTGGCTCAGAAGGGTGTTGAAGCGGCTCAGAATGTTGTTGCCGGAGAAACGGGCAGCATCACTCATTCCTTCCATGCTCGAAAAGAAATCTATCAATGTGCAGGCTACAAGCCACTTAGCGGTGCATTAGGCTTCCCCGGCATGAAGTGGAACGTGCTTGTGCGTGTCCCAACTTCGCAAGCATTGGCAAGTGCCAACAGCCTGAAATCCCTCTGCATCGCAACCCTTGTCGGTGCAATGGTATTGATTCTTGTTGGATCCTACTTGCTTGCTCGATCGATCAGCAACGTAATCAGCAAGACGGTTAAATCACTTCACGCTGCTGAAAATCGTGACTACAGCGTTCGCGTTGAAACCGAACTGTGCAGCGACTTGAAGCAAATGACTTCCTCGCTAAACGGCATGCTTGGTTCGATGGCTGCGTTCGAGGATCAAGCGACCGATTACGAAGGTCAGATCGAAGCCATTGGACGAGCACAAGCTGTGATCGAATTCGACCTTGATGGAACCATCCGAAAAGCAAACGACAACTTCCTAGCGACCGTTGGCTATTCAATGGAAGAGATCGTCGGCAAGCATCACCGCATATTCGCTGAGCCAAGTTTCGCTAACAGCGATGACTACACCCGGTTCTGGGAAAAACTCAGCCGCGGCGAATTCGTCTCGGGCGAGCACAAACGAGTTGCGAAGGGCGGCAGGGAAATTTGGATTCAAGCTTCCTACAACCCTGTTTGCGACAAGGACGGCAATCCAATCAAGGTTGTGAAGTTTGCAACTGAGATTACCGATCAAGTTCTGGCGAAACGCGATCAAGCCTTGCGAAACACCAAGGTCGCAGAATTCCAAAAGAATGAAGTAAGCCAGATTTCTAGCTTGATGGCTGAAATCGCCGCAGGTGACTTGACCCAGCAGTACATCGTTGCCGACTGCGACGCTGATACCGAAGCTGAATTCGAGACGTTCTCTAGCATCGCGTCGGCGTTGAACAACATGTGTTCAAATTTGCGAGACGTGATCGGAAGCGTTACGTCAAATGCTGAACGACTTAGAACAACGTCCAC
>CAYVAN010000016.1:0-33381 GCA_964449225.1 uncultured Rhodopirellula sp. | reverse complement strand
AGGAAAGGATCGTGACATCCTGCTCAAACACCGGAATGCTTCTCCGATCGTAAGATTCCCGTTCAGAAGATTCCTGTTCAGAAGAGTCCCGTTCAGAAGATTCCCAATCAGAAGATTCATAGATCGTTAATTCTCCGTGTTGATTCTCTCGGTGATCTACGCCGTGACGATCTTGCCGCACCTTCAACCTGCCAGGTTCAAGCGAACCTGCCAACTCGAACGTTAGCACCTTCGAGTTTTGCGTCTCCTGAATGTCTCGCTGAGCCACCCGGTACAATTCGCCCCGAATCACTAGACGGTCGCCAACTTGAATTCGAAGCAGTCGACCGGTCGTGGGGGAAACACGAATCCGATCACTGCGATACCAAGCAGCGATCAGCCCTAGAAACGAGGCAACGACCTTACTCATCTTTCACATCAACCTTTGGTGATGGCTTTTAGCTTTGCCAACTCTTCAGCCAATTGCTCGTCACGTTCACGTTGCTGAAAGTTGCGAGCCAGCTCTTCGGCATAGGGATCGCGCCCCTCGATTCGATGCCAGGCTTCACTCATTGCTTCTTCTCGATCCACCTTCGCCTCCAAACGACTGAACTGAGCAAAAGCCGACTTGGAATGGGAACGGTCGAGTGCTTGATTGATTTTCTGGCTTGATTCGGCGCGTGACATCCGTGCTGTTAAAAGCGTCTTCTTATGTTTGGCCTGTTGAATCTTGTCCTCCAATTCACGCACGCTTTGCTGAAGCTTCTCTACTTCGGATTTTTGGCGATCATGGTCACTCACATATTGCTCAGCACGCTGCTGAGCAGAGAGCTTCTGTTGCAGTGCCGATTTCGCAGCAGTCTCGTCACCTCTTTGCATCGAATCAGTGGCGCGTTTCATCCAAGTTTCAACGTCTTGCTGTTCTCTTTGAGAACGTTTTCGTAATTGGATTTCATCGGCAATCGCTTCGGCGACGCTGGCACGGACTCGATCAAGTTCTTCCTCCATATCGATTAACAATTGGTGAAGCATCCGTTCGGGATCTTCGACCATCTCTTTCAACGACGTCACACTTGAACGCATCACAAGACTAAATTGATTGATCCACTTCATCGGTTTGTTCCTCAGGTAAAACAAGGGTGAGAGCAAGTCAGTAAAACGGTTTGGTTTTTAGAAAGCCAGTTAGTTCCAGGTCGCTAATTCAGCGGAAACAAATCGGATTCTTGTCAGTAGTTTGCCACGATGGTTTTCACAGAACGCGGCCAATGCGATCACCGCGATGCCCAGCAAGACGCCACAAATCCACAACAAGTTGACGTTGTGGATGGTCGACCGAACAACCATGGCGACCAAGTCAGCGAACAGGAATGCGGAACCCGCATAGACGAGTGATCGAATGCGTAGCCCGATCGCGACCAAGATCACCAGCACGCTCAACAGCAGTAGCGTTAGGATGTGGATCCAGTCGCCGCCGACGACTTCCAGCAGCGGTGAGCACAAAATGGTCAGTGCAGCGATGTATCGCAAAGGATCGTGTGCGGATTTTGGTAATTCACGCTTCATCAATTCGACGAAGCCCAAAATCGACATTCCCACGGGCACCAAGTAAAGCTCCGGCGCGGTCCAGCCCAGCGTACGCCACGACAAAAACAGGCCCGCGTTGGCAATGATCAGCCCAGGGATCCAGAACTTTTCACGATGCATGACGTACGATTGGTGAAAATAGATTCCCGCCGCGATCATCATCGACAATGCCCCCAACCCGGACGACGATCCTGGGATACCCAGCATCGCTCGAGCGATTGCCAAGACAGCGACGACCGCTGGCAACGATGATCCGATCAACAACATCGGCTGCTGCAAAACACGAGCCCTTGGATGTCGCTCGGCAACGAATGCAATCGACAATCCCGCGATCGATAGCCCCAGCAACACGAATTGGCTTAGCCCCGCGCCCACCGAAATCACGCCTTGGACAAACAGGAATCCTGTTGCCATGCCGATCAAGGCACATGCAGACCAGACTCGCATTTCGTCCTGTTCCCTGATTGCATGCAGAGTTTCAGCAATCGCCAACACTGCGATTCCCGACACGATTGCTGAAGTCGCGATCAAACTTGATAGAGGACTGATGAACGCGAACGCCCCCAAGACCGCGAGCCCGATTCGCAGAATGAATGCCCAATTCTTGCAATCGTCGCATTGCCAGCGTCGCGTCAGACTGTCAAAGACAAACGCGCTGGCGCATCCAACCAAAAAGACAGGTGCGACCGTCGCGACACCGATTGACGGCATGAATCCAGGCACCAACCATCCTTGGCAACCGCCCAACGCGGCTGCAAGAAGAAGCAGCTGAACACTCGTGATGATCGCCAGCACCGATTGTGCTTGTTGTTTCTGTTGCCGTGATTGCCAAGCAAGTGCTGCGATAGAAAGCATGGCGACACATCTCAACGGCAACTCAAACGACAGACAGCTGATCGCTAACAATCCGCCAAGCCAAGCTTGCCCCACGTTTCGTGCTGACTCGATGTTCTTGGTGCCATCAGTGCTGCGATCCTCGATCATGCCAACACCGACCACCAACAGGCATTGAATTGCTGCCCACACGACCAACAGGGATGCAACGGAAAGCTGAACGCCCAACGATAACAAAATGGACGTAACGATGATTGGCAGCGAAGATGCTGCTGCGGCCTGCAAATGACGGTTGCGGAAACGCCATGCTAACGCTGACACCCACACCAAACCGGCAGCGGCGACCACGCTGAAGCCGAGCATCGACACTTCGCCATTCCATCGCCATGCGATGTGCTGATACAACAAACTTGGTCCATACAAACCTGCCAGCAAGGCCAGCAGAACCGCAACAGTCAGATCAAACAAAGTCACGGCGAAGACCGCGATTCGCTTGGATGCCGGAGTCAGCGACACCTCGTTAAGCGTCACGTCACCCTGGCTTTTAATCGACAGACCCAACGACAGTCGCAGTTGCTCCATCGTGAAATCTGAATGCGTTCGTCGGATGACTAGACGAGTCAACAGAAAGGCAATGGCGGAAATCCCGATCAGCGCAAACGCGGCTGTGTGGGCAAGATCGATCACCGACAGCTCTAATCCGATCGCCCAGCGAATGATCGCATACCCAGACAAAATCCAGCCTACCAGTGCGGTCAGATAGCTTGGCCTTTGTAGAACATGAGCGATCAGGGCGAACATCAAGAATCCAAATTGAATCGATGCTGCCATCGTCAACGGCTGCCCAATCTGAGCAACGCTGGTGAGCCACCACTGAATCGCAACTACGGCTGTGATTGCGAAGCCGGTGGCTTGATAGAAACCTCGATCGCTTCGGTCACTTCTACGCATCAAGCGATCGTTTCCGCAAAGTGGAATCTTGTTGGCGAAACGGTCCGGCGACTTGCTGATCGCCAACAACGCCCCCAGTCCTGCAAGGGCCGTTGGAATCCAGATAGGGCTAATGCTTACGTATCCCATGCTGGCCAAAACCGGGATGGCCACTGACCACGCGATGACCATTCCAAAGATTGACGGCAACAGATACCTTCGGTCGGCCAAAGCGATCGCGAAGGCGACGAACGCGACGCAGTTTGCTGTTGCTACGAAAAACAGCGAGGTCATGTCGGTCAAGGCGATGCCGAACAACACGATCGCGACTAGCGTGACAAAGTGTTTGATCGGTCGACTGAACTCCAATCGTTGCTGCAATCGAAATCGGCGTGAGCATGCAACCAAAATCCCCAGCAGCGGCAAATATGTCAGACCATACATCGAAAACGGTACGCGATCACGGTTGATTGCATCCGCGGTTGCCGACCGTAACGATGCGACCAGATCGCTGAACAATATCGGCGAACACTGATAGGCGATCGCGACAACGATCAACGTGATCCAGACAAATCCAGGGTGTCGCGTGTCGCGGGCAATCATCCCGAACAAGAACGCAGCAACGATCGCACTTGGAATCAATGCGTAGGTCGTTCCACCGACGTACGAAAATCCACTCATCGACAGGACCAAGCCAAGTGCCGCAAGCACGACGCCACTAAGCATTGGCACCATAATTGTCCAAGGCAGCGGGCGAACTAAGTCACCGGTGCGACGACGATAGACTTCCGCGATCGTGCGTGCAGTCATTAAGACTGTCGCAGCAACCATCACGATGGCAAATCCAATCCACTGCATCGGCACGGAGCTGACGGCTTTGGTGCCAACCAGGATGATGAACTGTGTCCCGAGCATCGCGATCGGCAGAAAACCAAACACCCGTGGCAACTGGTGATCCTCGGCTAACCAGAACGTGTGCCGATTCACTTTCATGACGCCAATCGTGAAGATCAACCAACAGCCAGCCACAAACGCTGCCGCAAACAGAGTCGATGTGATCGCAGGGACGACTCCCGCGATACACAGCAACACGAAACTAATCAGAAAGGTCGTTTGCCGTCCCCGAAGCCAATGATCCAGAATCGTTCGCGACGCGAACCACAGCAGACCGATCGCTGGGATCAACAATCCGAAATCACGAATGAAGTGCAATCCGTTTTGGACAGCGACGCCAGAGGAAATCCAAGTCAGCGATAGAAAACTGATTGGCAGCAACAACAGCGTTAACGCGTGAAGAACTCGATAGGTCGCATTGAGTCGTAGCCGTTTCCGGCAAACCTCGGCGGCCAAAAAAACAGTTCCGGTGTAAACAAGGATCGTCAGATACTTCAGTGCGGACGTCCATTGCGGCCACGCTTTGGTGACCAACATGAGCGACGAACCCAAAACGATCGCCGCGCCGATCACCAGCATCCATTTGATGTTCTTCTCCTGAAAAAAACTGCTCAGGAACGATTCCAAATGCGACGGCGTGCCGTTCAAATGCGACGGAGCGCCGGGGTCAGATTCACGCTGATTCGATGCTGGTGACGAAATCGAATTGCGATCATCCAACGAAGACTGAGACATCTGCTTCACCAAGTCACAAGAGAGAAGTTTGCCGCCCCACGGGCAGCTTCCTCCCTAACCAGAGCCCGCGATTTCGCAAACGTTTCGGTGAAATCTGTAAAAGTTACGCTGTCGCGTGGTTTTCCGAAGCGAACGTCTTTGCGATGACCGCTTTCGATACGGAGAAGCGAGCAACAATCCTGGCGTTACAGGGCAAATCAGTCGGCTGGCACCGTCGTTCAGCGGCGGTTAAAAAAGCCAAATGTCTTTGCCAAACGTCTATGTCGATATCGTCGAACACACGATCGAATCTGATCCGGATTTGATGTCCCAAAGGCGTTTCTTGGATGATCCCGATTCGGGCGCACACGTTTGGTTCTACGGGGTGACTCGCCGAAGGACCGGTGATCAGATCACGCAAAGCCTGTCTTACGAAGCCCATCCAACGATGGCGATCAAGCAACTTGGCCGATTGGCGGAGGAAGCAATTGCAAAGTTTGCATTGCACCGAATGCTGATCGTGCATCGAATTGGCGAGGTTCCCGTCGGCATGGCCAGCGTGGTGGTGGGCTGTAGCGGGGCTCACCGTGCCGAGGTGTTCACCGCCGTACCCTGGGTCATGGACAACCTAAAACGTGACGTGCCGATTTGGAAACGAGAAACATTTCATGATGGCGAAACAATGTGGGTACACCCAAAGGAAGGTGGGCCGTGACCGGTCAACGGCGAATCTATTTGGATCACGCAGCTACGTCTTGGCCCAAGGACGATGCGGTACTGCGAGCGACAGACAACTTTTCGCGCGATTGCGGCGCGACCGCTGGTCGCGGATCTTACCAATCGTCAATGGCTGCCAACCAAATCCTGGCAAAGACTCGACTGGCGATCACCAACCTGATTGGTGCTGAATCCGCCGACTGCATTTCGTTCCACAGTGGCGGCACGACGGCGCTGAACGCAGCTATACACGGTTTATTGAAATCTGGTGATCATGTCGTCACGACAGCGGCCGAACACAACAGCGTCTTGCGTCCGCTGCATTTTCTTCAACAGCGTGATTGGATCCGGCTGACCATCGTTCCCGTTGATGAATCCGGCACCGTTGATGCGAGGGACGTTATCAACGCCGTTGAAGATGACACTCGGATGGTTGCCGTCACTGCTGCCAGCAACGTGACTGGGGCGGTTCAACCCATTAATGCGATCGGTGTGGCACTGAAAGACCGCTCCGCGTTGTTTCTTTGCGATGCGGCGCAAGTCTTTGGCGGCACCGCGATCAACGTTGCCGACGCACACGTTGACGTTTTGGCCGCACCGGGTCACAAAGCCAGTGGCGGCCCATCAGGAACCGGGTTCTTGTATGTCAGTAAAAAACTGCATCAAGAAATTCAACCATCCATTCAAGGCGGAACCGGCAGCATGAGTGAGTCGTTGCAAATGCCCACAACGTTCCCGGATAAACTGGAAGCGGGGAATCTGAATGTGGCGGGAATAGCCGGATGGCTAACTGCACTCAAAAGCCTGGACGTAGACCGAACAGAGAAACATTGCCGCGAATTGTCACGTAAACTTCATGACGGTCTCTTTGAAATTTCAGGCGTGACCGTGTTTGGGAAACCCGGACCGATCTCCATCGCCAGCATTCGTGTTGACGGTCTTTCGCCAAGCGACGTGGCAATGATTCTGGATTCTGAATTCGGTATCGAGGTCCGGTCGGGCTTGCATTGTGCAGCTTTGATTCACCAGTGCATGGGTACAACGAGCGAAGGTACCGTTAGAATCAGCGGCGGATCTGAAACCACATCCGCCGACATTGATTCAGTCATCGAGGCAGTGGCACAAATTGCTAGTTCGATCCAATAACCGTTCTTAACGAGATGCTCCCTGGGAAGTGAATGCTGATGAGCCGCAAAGAAGAATCCCAATCGAAAGATAAACAGCCGAAAGAGAAACAGGCGAAAGACAAGCAACCGTGGTATGCCGACGGTTTGCAATTCGAATGCACCCAGTGCGGCGATTGTTGCAGCGGTGAACCCGGCTACGTTTGGGTCGACAAGGACGAAATCGCTGCGATGGCCAAAGAATTGGACTTGTCGGTCAACAAGTTTGAAAAGAAGTTTATTCGCAAAGTCGGCAAAGACAAAAGCTTGACCGAGTACGACGATGGCGACTGCATTTTGCTGGATCGCGAAACTCGCAAATGCACCGTTTACGACGGTCGCCCGATCCAATGCCGGCCTTGGCCATTCTGGGATTTCAATCTGAAAAAGAAGAAAGACTGGAAAGAGCCCTGTGCAATTTGCCCCGGTGCCGGCAAGGGAAAACTCTACTCACTCGAACACATCGAGAAAACACGCAAGGAGAAGGCTGTGTAGCTTGCTGGATCAAGACACTGTCCATGCAATCAAGAATCGCAGGTTGTTTTTTTGATTTTCACATTCCGTCAAGGAGTGCCATCAGCAACGGAATTGCTTTCGTGTTCAGGGCAAATCAGTTTTTCAAGTTGGGCAATGTCGCTCGGCTCTCCGAGCCGACAGCGCTATCGGCTCTCCGAGCCGAGCGACGTTGGCGAATACGCCAAAGTGAAAAAGTGATTTACCCTGCTTTCGTGTTCCCGGCACTTGCGTGTCGTGGCAGTGCCGAGAATCGCCGAATCGATCAGTGTTTGTGATCGAACATAGGCTTCTTGCCTTCGTAGGCTTCGTAGAAATCAAAGATCGATTGCTCCAATGCTTTCGCAGTTGCGGGGTCAGCCGACTGCTTGGCCTTCATTGCCATGACGATCACTTTATGAGCGGCCATCAGTTTCTTGCCATAATTAGGATCATCCATTTTGATTCGCTGAGCCATGAAGTAAGCCGCGATCGTATTTTGGATATTGGTGGCGTGATCTTCTTTGGTCGTGACCCAACGAGTGGCCTGGTTCAGGTCTTGGGCATCCGTCTTGCCAGCAAGTGCATTGATTTCGATTTGGGATTTCGAGATCGTGTGTTCGTCTTCCAACATTTCTTCAAATCGACGCTGGTCGCCATAGATACCACAGGGGACTTGGCAATGAGCTGCGGCGACTGAGCTGAAAATGACTGTGAAGGCGAGGAAGAAAACGCTGAAGGATAAAAGTCGCTTCATGGTGGGAACTCTTGTGAAGGAGGGGAGTTGAGAGGCTGTTTGATTGGGTTCTCATTGTAGTGGCTAAGTCAAAACGTTGGCGAGGCGTAAATGCATCGCCAAATTTTTCGGTGTTTCTGCGTTCTGCAACCTTAATTTACGCCCGTTGAAAGCTGGGCTGGTTAGTCTCTACACTTCGGGGGTCTGGTTCCACCCGCCGTTTCGACCACGCTAAGCCATCATGCCAATCTCGGTAATCGGATCGTTCCCGTGAAAAATGACGAACCGGGTATCAACGAATCCAATCTTCCCGAAAAACCAGAACGGACCGTTGATTCCGCGTTGACTTTGCGCAACGAAGAACGTGACAAACGTTCTTCTAATCCAGCCAAAAGCGATCCTCGCTTCGAGGCTACCTATTCGATTCCATGCTTAGGGAATTATCAGATTCTGGATTTCCTAGGTCAGGGAGGCATGGGAACGGTCTACCGCGCTCGCCATACGAAACTTGATAAGGAAGTCGCATTTAAGTTGATTCGTTCCAGTGGGCAGAGCGCCCAAGCGTCGGCAAGATTCGAGCGAGAGCTTCGCGCTGCTGGAAAGTTGGATCATCCAAACATTGTTCGGGCGTTGGACGCAGGAGAGATCAACGGAATTTCTTTTCTGTCGATGGAACTGCTCGATGGCGTTGACCTCGATGAGGTTGCCCGACCGAGTGAACCTTTGAAGTATCCCATTGCTTGCGAGATTATCCGCCAAGCCGCAATCGCTTTAGCGTTTATTCATGAAAATGGGCTCGTTCATCGTGACATCAAGCCATCAAACTTGATGTTAACGAAAGACCCAATGGTCGGTGTCTGTGTCAAGGTTTTGGATCTTGGCTTGGCTCTTCATCAAAATGATATCGAGGATGATCGGATCACGGGCGATGGAGTTGCGGTAGGTACATTTCGATACATGTCGCCCGACCAAGCGAGGAACACGCGTGAAGTCGATCACCTCGCCGACGTGTATTCGCTTGGGGCGACGTTTTACCGACTGCTCACTGGGCATCCGCCCTTTTCAAATCGGGACTATCCTTCCCACGCTCAATTATTAATGGCGTTGATGTCACAACAGGTCACCAACGTGGGTGACCTAGTCGACCATCTGCCACCGACAATCATCGAATTGATCGAGCGAATGTTGTCGCGCTGCCCGGAGGATCGCCCGCAGCACATGCGAGAAGTTGTCGATGAACTGACACCGATGGCAAACGCGGATCTGCTGCTGCCTCTGTTCGAGACTCGCTGGGCTGAATCGCAGCTTTCCCGCAAGAGCGTTCGGCGCAGTTCGATTGAAAACGAAATCGCCAGCTTGATGGGGGTTTCGTTGGCGACGAATGCTGGCGATGAAAGCGACGGATTTTCATTCGGACCAAGTTCAAGCGAGCTGACGGTGCTGCGGCAACGAGTGAGGCGGTTTTGGATTGACGGTGTTTTGAAACGCACGATGGAACGCACGAAGTTCTTGACGCTAAACCGTGAAGTCAGTTCCGACTATGTCGCGAGCCCTTGGGAAGGCATCACAGAGATTCCCATGCTGCAATGCGACGCCAACGCGCCCATCGAAGAATTGTTTGATCAGTCCGAGCGATCGATGTTGCTGCTTGGCGACGCGGGGGCTGGAAAGTCAACGACGATGCTGCAGCTCTGTCAGAGTCTGCTAACGCAAGCGGAATTGAACGGACAAGAAGTAGTGCCCGTGATTCTGCATTTATCGGCATGGTCCGAGTCTTCGCCTGAATTCCCCCAATGGATCGCCGATGAACTCAGCGCGAAGTATCAGGTTCCCAAACGGATTGGAACCGAATTTCTAGAGCAAAACCGATTGATTCTTTTTCTGGACGGCCTTGATGAAGTGCGTCTGACCGACCAAGGGGCGTGCGTTGATGCGATCAACCAATTCTTAGGCAATAATGCCGTGCCGGGAGTTCTCGTTTGCAGTCGCGTTGACGACTATGCGTTGATCGAAAAAAAGCTGAATCTACAATCCGCCGTGGTCATCAAGCCATTAACGACGGATCAAATCCTGTCATCGATTTCGGATTCGGAGAGCGGTGCCAGTCGATTGCGTGCTTCGTTACAGGAACACCATGCCTTGCTTGACCTGGCGAGTTCTCCGTTGATGCTAAGCGTTATGAAGCTTTCCTACGGGGACGAATCAGGTGGCTCGGCCAAGAGCTTCGGTACTTTGGAGGAAGCAAGGGAGCATTTGTTCGATACGTTCATTGATCGAGCGTTTCATCAAAAAAGCAAGTCCGAGTCGAATTACAACAAGGCTGAAACGGTGTCCTGGTTGGCATGGATTGCCAACCGAATGAAGTCGCGAAGTCAGACGGTATTCTTGGTCGAAGAATTACAGCCTGATTGGTTGGTCTCGCGATCACACCGATTTATTTACCTGCTGGCATTCAGCCTGATTCTCGGTTTGGCCTCGGGGCTATTCACCATGAACTACTGGTATCATGCGATGCCAATCATGGACACGTCGTCATCAACGCCAAAGTCTTCGCTGCTTTGGCTGTTGATTCAGATGCCGGTTTGGTGGGCCTGTGTTTGCTTGCTTGATTTCTCTGTATTTGCAAATCAAAACAACAGCGGTCGTTTTCGCTATGTCGTTCGCGGCGTCGTGAAAACTCTGATTTATTGGATGCTTTGGTTTTGCTGGCCCGTGCTTGGATATGCGACAGGACTTTGGACCACCGGATGGGTCATCTCCAATGTGATCTTGGGTGTGATCACCGGTGGCGCAATGGGGATTCAGGGTCGTCGCAAACGGATCACGATTGATGTGGACGTCGTGCAGTCGCTGGGTGTGTCACTGCGAGGCTCGGTCGAGGGTTGGCTATGGGGATTGCTGCTAGGATTCTGCGTCTACCAAGCCTATTTTTGGCTATGGTCACTTTATCTGCTGGAAACGCCGCCAGACTGGTATCCCTATTTTTGGAATAGCGAAGAAGAACGGTGTGTCAGTATCACTTGGCCCTTGCTAGGCGGCAGCGTTGGTCTAGTCGCCGGTGGCCTTGTTCCGAAACTGAATCGAACTCGCACGACAACAAATCAGGCGGTACGGGTCTATCTTAAGAACACGCTGATCTCGGGTGTCTTTGCAATGATCTCGATCTTCATTACCGGAGTAGCGATTCTGGAGTATTGGCTGCGTCTGCCAAGCAACGACTTGCATTTCACCACGTCGCATCAACTGTGGATCGTTTCTGGTTTCGCGATTTGGTCATCGTTTTACATGGCACTCAGTTTTGGCTGCCTTGATCTGTTCAAACACGTTTTGACCAGGCTGCTTCTCCGAAGCAACCTAGTGCTACCGCGACACCTGCCTGAATTCCTAAAAGACTCGGCTCGAATGGGCCTGCTGCGACCAGTGGGAGGTGCATATATGTTTAGTCACAGGCTGTTGCTTGAATACTTTGATTCCAAGGCAGAGAACTAAGTGTCGCGACAATATGGGAAGCCGCTTCCAAGTATTGCGGCTGCGATGCACCTGGGCTAACGTGGGTACGCGCCCCCCCCGACCCAAAAGGCACTGCTTTATGATCCATACAAACTTTAACGCTCCAAATCGATCATTGCGTTTTGCATTTACACTCGTCGAGCTGTTGGTTGTCATCGCAATCATCGGCGTGCTGGTGGGTTTGTTATTGCCTGCGGTCCAGCAAGCCAGGGAAGCTGCTAGGCGGATGAGTTGCCAAAACAACATGAAGCAACTTGGCTTAGCGTTGCACAACTTTCACGGCACGTTCGGAGAGTTCCCGAGTTTTTGGGAGTACGGATTTTCCGGAGCTCCCGGACCATCGACGAAACTAAAATTGCAAAGCTGGGTGATCACGACGGCCCCATTTCTTGAGCAGGGCGGCATTTTTGAGGCCTATGACAACACCACTTTCTTTGCAGACATCGTCAACCAACCGGTAGTGAGCCAGCCGATTGCGGCCTTGAAATGTCCGTCGGCAGCAAGGTCTTCCGAAACGATCACAAAAGACTTCGATCCCGCCGATGGCTACAACATTGACGTGCTTGCCGCAGCCGGATTGCCGATCCTACCTGCCGCATTTGCGAGGCCCAATGTTACCTTTGGCGTTTCGGACTACTCGGTCTGCAATGCAGCGGACGCCGAGGTTTTGGTGGCCGCGGGGCTGGACCGAAATGGAAACGGAACAATCGAACTTAGCGACGACCCAAGAGTTCGGACCGATAGCAGTGGCTTGAATGTGGTGTTGGGAATGTGGGACAACCCGCCGGTGGATCTGCCAAAGCTAACGAAATGGGCGACCGGTCAGATCTCAGACACTGGACTCATTTCGTCGCGAACCAAAATGCGAGACGTGCTTGACGGACTAAGCAATACCATTTTGCTGGTCGAATGTGGTGGACGTCCTGACCATTGGGAAAACGGACGTTTGCACCCCAGTGGTACCGATATTCCTTCAGCCGGCTGGTCCGATCCCACCAATCAGTTTTACGCGGATGTCACACCCGCGATCAACACATCAAACGACGACGAGATCTATTCATTCCACAACGGCGGAGCCAACTTTCTGTTAGGTGACGGTTCGGTTCGCTTTGTTACTGAAAGTATGTCTGCGAAACTGCTAGTCGAACTGATTTCACATCAGGGTCGTGAAGTCATCGAAGACTTCTAAAAGGCATTGTCGGCGATTTAGGAAATGGGCATTTACAACACCCATAGCAACATTTTCGCTTGCTTATTCATGCTAAGTTGGCTTAACTTTTGTTGCCACTCAAGAGTATCGCAATTGCTTGAGCACACGAATTGAAACGAGAGCAGATGAACGGGAGCCGTCTAACATCGCTGAGCTTGGTAGAAGGCTTGATGACGAACGATTCGATTTATTGGGATCGTTTTGTGACTTTGTATGGGCCGATCGTCGCATTATGGATTCGGAAGGCGGGTATCGCATCAAGCCACTACGATGA
Organism: uncultured Rhodopirellula sp.; assembly: GCA_964449225.1. Classification (GTDB taxonomy): domain Bacteria; phylum Planctomycetota; class Planctomycetia; order Pirellulales; family Pirellulaceae; genus Rubripirellula. The sequence continues at coordinate 20,344 of CAYVAN010000016.1, read as the reverse complement.
CCTTCAGCAAGAAATTTTTGTTGCGATATCCAAGAGCATTGCCCAGTATCGACATGACCCCAATGCATCAGGGTCGCTGCGTCGATGGATGTGGGGAATCGCTCGAAACAAAGTCAGCGATCATTGGCGATCAGAATTAAAACAAGCTGCTGCTGCGGGCGGATCAACGGCGCTGCAAAAAATCAAAGAACTGCCGTTTGAACCATTTGAAGAAACGATCCCAGGGCTTGCCGAAAAGGTTCGCGGTGAATTGGTTTCCCGCGCCCTACAGATTCTCGAGCGAGACTTCGAGGAAAGAACTTGGCAGGCTTTTCATCGGACCGTCGTTGAAGAGCAGACGACCGGAGAAGTCGCTGAATCATTGGGAATGACGACACAGGCGGTTCGGCAGGCTAGATTCAGGGTGTTAAAACGCCTGCGTCAAGAACTTGGTGGAGACCTACCTGAGTGACGATTGCATGAGTGATTCGCAACTTCAAGATTTGTTCCGGGATCATCACCCGAGCGAAGCACTTTTGCGCAGCTGGTTGGCAGGAAACGCGAGCGACCATGACGCTAGCCAGATCAATGTCCACGTCGCCCAATGCTCCCACTGCGAACTAATCCTGCTCCGTTTGGAATCAAGTGATCAAGATTTCTTAAACTGTTTTCGTGCCTACAGGGATCATTGGGAACTAGGTCAAACTGGACTGAAGCAGACGAAGGTCGAAGACGATCGATTCGCTGCCACCCTAATCGAGAGTGCAAGTAGCTCGGCGCGTCATTTCTCTGCCGTTTCGAGATCGCATTTACTAGGGAAATTCTTGCCCGGCACCAAGCTGGCTGGGCGTTACCAAATCGTGTCGTTAATTGGACGTGGCGGCATGGGCGAGGTCTACCGCGCCGATGACATGAAGCTTGGGCAAACCGTCGCATTGAAGTTCTTGACCGATCGCGCTGGTAGGAGCGAGCAACGCCTACAGTACTTCTTGGACGAAGTACGGTTGTCTCAGCGACTCTCGCATCCGTACATTTGTCGAGTCCATGACGTCGTCGAGTACGAGTCGCATCTTTTCCTTTCGATGGAATACGTCGAAGGTGAAAACCTTAGCGAATTACTAAAACGCACTGGCCCCCTAACGGAATCCAAGGCGATTGAATTAGCAGGTCAGCTGTGCCAAGGATTGGCTGCAGCGCATGATGCAGGCGTTTTGCATCGCGATCTAAAGCCAGCCAACATCATGGTCGACCATCGCGGCCGTGCTCGAATCGCGGATTTTGGACTCGCCCGCGAACACGGCGTATTGAATCCCCGCGAAGGGATCGTGGGAACACCGCTCTACATGGCTCCGGAGCAGCTAAAAAGCAATCAAACCAGCGTTCAATCGGACCTCTATTCCCTGGGCCTCATTGTTTACGAGATGTTCACTGGGTCCAAGGCTCATCAAGCAAAGGACGTCGATGAGATTTCAAAGCTGCACGAATCGGGAGTCGCTATTCAATGCGTCACGGAGGCGGTTCAGATTGAGTCTCAAGTGGCAGCCGCGATTGCCAAATGCTTAGCGAAAGATCCTCGAGACCGATTCAGCAGTGTGGCTGCATTCGCGGCAGCCTTACCTGGGAAATCCGCGTTGTCGGTGGCCGTTGCGACGGGCCAAACACTGTCACCGGATATGATCTCGATCGCGGGACCAAGGGGATCGCTACCGCGACGAGCGATTGCCGGCCTGCTGACCTTGGTGACCCTCCTTTTAGTCGTCGTTGGACTGATGTCGTCGTCGGTATTCGACTCGTTTCGATTTGAACTACCCCCGCAAGCGCTCGCTAATCAAGCCGAGAAAATCCTTGATGACCTGAAAGCACCGCGTGGTGCCTTTCGCACCTGGGGATTCGAAGCCGACGCTGACGCATTGGGTTGGGCATCAGAGCATGGCGTTGTCGCAGGTGAAGTCAAGTTCCTTAACCGCGGACATTTCTGGTACCGCGAGAGCGAATCCGATCTCGCTCCCTTAAGGCCAGATTGGAGCGGCGATCAGTTTTTAAATGTTGAACAGTTTCGTCCGAACTTAGAAGCTGGCTCACTTTTGATTCGACTTAGCGGCGACGGTGAACTTCGATATCTGGAACGAAAGCTCTCGCCAAATGAAATCCCGCCAAATGAAATCCCACAGAACAAGCCCCGCGATCAATCCACCACTTTTTCGGATTGGATCCCGCTATTACGACTGGCCGGATTGACCGACATCCAGATCAAAAACAGGGTGCCCGTGACTGCAATCCATCGAACGCAAGGGTTTGCTGATTCCTTGTCTAGCTGGACAACCGAAGTGGAGTCACCAAGCGGCCCGATCCCCTTGCGAATTGATGTGGCTGCCAGCGGCAATGAACCAACATATTTTCGAGTCTCCGGACCATGGGATCCACCCACCAGGAATCGCTGGGATGGTTCGTTGGGGAGCAATCGAATGGTCGCGATCATTTTTTTGATTTGGATTCCAATCATGATCGCCGGGACGATCTACTTAGCCCGCAGGAACGTATATGCTCAATTGAGCGATTTGCCAGGCGCCAATCGCGTTGCCGCGTTCTCGGCGGCGCTCGTCATTGTGGTCTGGTTGGTGGGTGGCGCTCATGTGCAATCATCGCTAGAGATGGATTTGTTCATGACGACGCTGGCCGGATCTGCGTTGGTTGGCAGCCTAGTGTGGTGCAACTACTTGGCTTTTGAACCGCTGATGCGACGCGAATATCCCGGCACGCTGGTCAGTTGGAGCCGGCTGTTAGAAGGGAAATTCCAAGACCGACTGGTTGGTCGTCACCTTTTAATTGGCGTGGCTGCCGGAGCTGCGGTCGCGGCCGGTAAGCTTAGCATGATTGGTTTCCCAGCGCTATTGGGACATGAATCAGCCGACGCGCCAAACGTGTACAATTTGCTTCCGCTTGTTGGCGGGCGGACGATCCCACGTGAAGTTTTAACAGCGTTAGGGATGTCAGTGGTCTTTAGCATTTTCTACCAGTTGATGCTTTTGGCATTGCTTCGCCTGATCGTTCGCAAAATGTTCATTGCTGTCAGCATCTTTGTCGCCTTCATGGCATTTCGTGTGGCACTCCAGTACGAACCGTTTTGGTTTGCAATGACGATCTCAGTCTTGGAAATGTCGCTGACCGCGTTTTTGTTCCTACGCGTCGGGTTGTTCGCCGTCGTTACGATGCACTTCACTCGCTTTATGCTGAAGTGGCCGATTGCATTGGATTTTTCAACTTGGTACGCACCGACCGGTCTGTTTGCACTGACGACTGTCATGGTCCTGGCGTTGATCGGTGCCGTGATCTGCCGACCGACCAATACAGCGGTCACAGCTTAGCAATTGATCTGAGCTTATCGATCGATCTCAGCTTAGAAATCGCGAACCCATTCGACAGTAAAAGCGACAAGGCGGGTGCTCAAGCAGTCACTGATTCTTTTGTTCCGGTGTTTTAGAATTTTCAATGGCAATCCCTGGAGCAAATCAGTTCTTCCAACTGGACACCGTGTCGCCGCAGCAAAGCTCGCGCAGAGCTTCGGCGATTGCAAGGAAACCAAACGCCTACGCGACGATCGCTACTTACTGACGACACCCCGGCTTGAAAAGCTGATTTGCCCTGTGGCAATACCAGCATCCGTCGCCAAAGCACCGCCGATGCGATACACTTTGCAGCCTTGTGAACGAACGGTTTTGGGGGAATGTCCCGAGACTTATCCCCTCAATTTAGAACGCAGTTGACATGACTAGCTTTGATGTATTTGGTGTAGGTAATGCTTTGGTTGATATTCAGGCCAAAGTGGACGATGCGATGATCGAGCGATTGAAACTTGATAAGGGCATCATGACGCTGGTCGAAGCCGATGTTCAGGCGGGGCTGCTGAACGAATTAGACGGACTGCCACTGAATCGTTGCGCCGGTGGTTCGGCGGCGAATACGATTGTCGCGGTTGCAGATTTTGGCGGGTCAGCTGCCTTTGTTGGCAAAGTTGGCAAAGACGACGTCGGTTCTTTTTTCGTAGCCGACATGCGCGAGCTTGGCATTGCCGTGGATGTGGAACCGGCGGATTTGCCGACGGGAACCTGTGCTGTGCTAATCACCGAGGATGCTCAGCGCACGATGCTGACCAACTTGTCCGCCTCGGTGACGCTAACCGCCGACGATATTGACGAATCGTTAATCAAAGATGCTAAGTACGTTTACGTCGAAGGCTATCTGTTAACAGGCGAATCAACCAAGGCAGCTGCCTACCGGGCGATGGAACTGGCTCAAAAACACGGAACCAAAATTGCCTTCACCGCTTCGGATCCGTTCTTGGTCAACATGATCCGGGATGAGATTTGGGATTTGATCACCGGTCCAGTCGACTTGTTTTTCTGTAACGAAGAAGAAGCGATTAGCTTGACGGGTGAGAAAGACCCGATCAAAGCCGCCGCAAAGATTCACGAACATGCCGAAAACGTGGCTCTGACGTTGGGCGAGAAAGGCTCGATCGTGATGCACGGAGGCGAATCGTTTCCGATCGAAGGCGTTTCGGTCAAAGCGATCGACACCACCGGCGCAGGCGACATGTATGCTGGCGGGTTATTGTACGGAATCACCAACGGCATGACGTGGCGTCAAGCCGGACATCTAGCATCTCAAGCGGCCGGTCGAATCGTCGCGCAAATGGGCGCGAGGCTCGATCATAAGTTCACGCTGGAAGAGGTCAAAGCGTTCGCGAAGCTTTAGGAACCGCAAGTTGTCGACCCGCGTTCCGAGATGATAACGCAGAGGTGCTGGCTGCTGTTTTGCGTTGCCAATCCGGAGGATTGGCCGACAATGGCACTACAGCAATCCGCCGTGCGTACGAATTGGCGTCATGTGACTGGGTTGATCGAGGTGCCAGAACCGTTCCCATTCTTCGACAAGCGATCGAAGATCTTCCGACGTGTAGAGCATTTGCTGAACACGTCGCTCGGGGCGAGCGGAGTAGATTGGCACGAAGCACCCGACCGATGTCATGATGCACGCGCTGGCGAGCGTGATTTGAGCAAGCGACTTTGTTAGTGAAAGTCGTTTAGTTTTAGGGGTGCGTCGCATGGCGTTCCTCCGTGAACGGTTGCTTGCTCTAAAGTCAGTTTAAGTATTGGATTGGCATTGAATGATTCTAAACCGGACGGCTCAGCCATCCCACCGTCCGCTCGGTGGCTCGGTTTCAGGGTTTCCCGAATTCGATTCGCCACCAACCTGATCGGTCGGCTTGTTGGAATCGGATGAGTTGGCCGACAATTCGTCGATCATCTCATCTAAATCCCGAACCTTGGCTTCCATGTATTTGCCGGGCTTGAAAGTGACGACGTGCTTTCGCGGCACATCGACGCTTTGGCCAGTTCGTGGATTGCGTGCTTTGCGAGCGGCACGAGGTTTGACCTCGAACACTCCAAAATTCCGCAATTCGATCCTACGTTCTCTTACCAAGCAATCAACGATGGCGTCAAAGGTTTTTTGAACGATTTCCTTGGTTTGCTGCTGAGTCAGACCGACCTCTTCCGAGATCGTTCGCACGATATCTTTCTTGGTCACCCTGACTCCTTGAAATCCACTGACTCGGCGACGGGAATCGCTGTAAACCCTTTGCCAACTTAAACTTAACAAACATCAGTCTAGGTGGACCCAAGGGACAGGTCAAGATCGCTACAAGCCAAAAACTGCAAGGCTTCCCCAGAAGGAAACGTTCACATCAACCGTATCGACCGGAATAACCGGTATTCTTTAATGGAAGCGATTAGCTTTTAGCGATTAGCCGTCAGCTAAACCGACCGCTAAATACAAAGACCTAAAAGCTGATCGCTAACAGCTAACTCGGTGTATCCACCTCGTCCCAGTCAGCTCCCGCAAAGCAGATCAGCCAATTCAGGGCATGCTGTCTCTCAACAAGTACACCACCGTCCAGCCCAGCCGGTGTTTCACGACCCTGTGCTTTTGCATGACGAGCCGCCCAGAGCATTTGATAGTTCAGGTCCAATGCATCTAACAATTCATCAACCGGACGCAATCGTGTTTCGGTGACCAGTTCACGATCGGATCGATCAACCATTGTTTCCGCCACCGCTGGAACATCACAAATATCCGTTGGCGATTTCAGTTCAGCGTGCAGACCCAATGTCCATTGCAACGCATACAACGCTTCGTACCGCCAGGCAAAATCAACGACCGTTTGTTGATCAGGATCATCTTGGGCTAGGAACGATTGTTCGCTTGGCGTTAAAGCCTCGAACGACATCGGGGATTTGGATCGCAACTGTTCGGTGGCAATCGGGTTGCCACTTGCCAACGACTCAGCTCGAACGGCAACAATGAACAGCGAAAGCATGCGCCAGCCCACCTCGTCCGCCGATCGTAAAATCACCTCATCTTCACCAATACTTGGCGGCAACCCGTCCATGACCTCGATTCCACGATCTGCCAATAACTTTCGATTGGCCAGCGATCGCTCGACTGCATCAAGCGGATGTGGAACTCTTGCAGCTTCATCCACGCCGTCATTATCTCGATCGACCAAGACTGCTCCCTTAGGATCTCGCAACGAGCGATCTGGCATACCAAAGATTGAGTTTGTCTTGGTCCCCCAAGCGGTCACGGCATCCAAGTCATCCGGCTTGATGTCAAATTGGTACCAATTGCGAGTGCGTTCTAAATGCTGCAAGACGGAAAACAGAGTTTGCGTCATCTCCAGCTTTCCAAAGTCGCACGCCCAACCCATGACTGAGTTGAGGTGACTAATGAGATCAGAATTTTCACGTGATTTGGTTTCAAGGATTTCACAAGGAAAGTCAGGTTGGAAATCTTGGCGAAGCGTGCTGTAGGCAGTAACAATCATCGTTAAAAATGGAGCAGGTGTTGGCCGGAATGCGAGAGTGATTTCTCGTGATAGACTAACATCAGATCTTTGGTTCCGCATCGAAGCTAATACTGAAACTTAGTTCGATTTATCCTCCATTATTCCATACTCATGCCACAAACGCTTGCGTGCCCGCATTGCCAAGGATCCGTTGGGGTCGCCGACGAGGATCTGGGTTTCCACGTCACTTGTCCCCACTGCGAAGTGGACTTCCTGGCACCGGCATTGAAGCCAGCTAGCACAACCGACCCGTCGCAACGATCCCTGCGATCTACTTCCGATTTATCGACATCTGAATCGGACCAGGATGATTGGCTTCAGCTAGACGAAAAACCGGTCAGCCCTAAACCCAACACCAATCGGGATGATCAAATACTGGCGAAGTACATTGACAATGCCCAAGTTCCTGATCGCGAATCAAGTTCCAGCCGTAACTTAGAATCCATGTCCGGCAGCAGTGACTTCGATGATCTGGAACTTCCGAGTTTCGTCGATCATTTGCCGCCGGCAAACAAGCCGAAAGCTGCAATTAAAAAAGAAGAATTGCAAGAGTACCGAGTCACGTGCAAGACCTGCGGCACAGCAACCTATGCGAAAGCAAAACAGGCGGGTCGAACCATCAAGTGCGCTGATTGCCATTCGTCCATGATCGTGCCACCGCCGCCGAAGGTTCGTAAGGCACCATCGCCGATGCCCGAACCAAAGGCGTTGCCTATGCAGGACAACCCCAACGCAATGCGACGGCCAGCTCCGTTCCAAAAATCAGCTGATCAACTGCTGGCGGACGCGGAAGCCGCAGTCGTTGAGACACCGCCACCGGACTACGACACCCCGGATGTTGCCGCGTGGTTCCGATCAGTTTTCGGCATCTTTACGGATTCAGGAGTGCTGGTTCACTGGTTAGCCTTTTCGATGATCGCAGCAATCCCAACTTATATCGCAATCCGAAGCGAACAAACAATCTTGATCGGTGCTTTATTTCCTTTCGCAGCCATCATCGGAGCCCTAATTGCAGCGTGTGGTTTCGCGATCCTGGAATCCGTCGCCAATGAAGAAGACAGCGTTAGTTCATGGCCTGTTTTTGAGCCGTTTGCTTGGCTGGGGCAATTGTTTTTAGTTGCCGCAGCCGCAGCCGTCCCTTTGGTTCCCGTGGCAGCAGTTTTTGGACTACTGTTTGGACCATCGCTATTTTTGGTGCTGGTCGGACTCTTAGCCGTTTACGTGCTGTTCCCCTTTGTGCTGCTTTCCATGATGGACATGGACAGCCCCTTCGTGCCTTTTTCCGCAGAAGTTGCCCGCAGTGTGACGCGGTGCCAGGAACCTTGGGGTGGGCTGTACTTTTCGTCTGGCATCTTGTTCTTCGCACTGTTTCTGTTGATAGCCTCCGTGACAACCATGGCTGGCGATCCAGGTCTGATCATTTCCATCACCGCGACCGTTGGCGTCATCTTCATCTACTTCGCAATGATCGGCCGATTAGCGCACGCGATCGGGCAAAGCGATGAGCCGTAGATCAGATGACGCTGGCCGTAGTTGGACCAGCTACGGTTCAGCTGATCGTAGGTTCTTGGTGTGTGAACCCTTCTAACCCCTGGTGGGATCAGCTACGAACGGCTGCTGATTACGCAGCCCGGCGCGCTGGCAACGCTGGCTCAGGTCGCCTGAATTCAAAGACCTCAGCGCGATCATCACACCGCACCACTTTCTCTGCGTGAATTCGTTTGGCCAGGTCGCCAGAACCAACCGCACCAAATGCCTGGCCCATTGCTTCGGACAACAAACTCGGCTTAACGACGCAGCCTAGCACAGCGGCAACTGATGATTGCAGTGAAGCTGACCAACCGCCACCGTGAAAGTGATTTTGCAGGCTGCGTAGCGTTCGACCACGATTGAATCCCGACATTCCCATTTGCACGACTTCGTTGTTGCAAAGGAGGTCACATTGATCGGCAACAACGCAGCGCCACCCAGCATCGCTTGCCAAGTAGTCATAGGCGACACTTGCAGCAACAACATCGGAACCGACAAACGCATCAGCAAGAGAACGCAGCAAGTCGGTTCGCCAGAATGACGCCTGTAAAAATGCACCAACGGACTGTCCGGTCGGTCGTTTTACAGATTTCCGTCCGACCGATGCTCCGCGACAAAGTCGAGTCGCCGAATCCAGCCACCCAGCAGAAAGAATTCGATTGGTTTGACGGTCGCGAATCACGGGAGCAACCGAACCGCAATCGTGGTGCTCAAATTTTTCCAGTGCAGCATCGGACCAGCCCGGAGTCGCGATCACGCCACTTGACGCGATGTGTGCGAATCGGCCTGTCGCGGCGCGAGTACCTGCGTGAATCAAATCCACAAGCGATACCGAGTCGCTCAGCACAAACTTTACTTCATCACAAAGATCAAACGGATCATCGTAACGACCATCGTGGCACACTAGAATTTCAGTGTCCTGGGGTCGATTTTCAAGGATGCTAATCAACGTCTCCTCGAAGGCCAACGTGTCGCTTAAAAGCGGTACGATGATCGAAAGACGCGACGCTGTATGAGACACCTGTGACACCAAATCCATTTGATCGCCCATGCTGTTGGGTACCGTTTCTTTGTCTTTGCCAGTTCATTGAAGATTTTTACTTCATCGCCTTAACAGACTTGGTAGTTCATCGGAGAGTTCGCAGACTGATATTGAGATCATCGTTTCTAAGGATGCCGGAAGCTGTAAAGTTGCCCGCGGCAAGCTACGAAGACACTCTCTAACCCGCACACTTTCACTTTTTCCAGTTTCACGCCATCCTATCACTCATTGAACAGCCAACGTAGCTGATCCCGTCGGGGTTCAGACTGATAGCTGTGGCTCACTGTGTATTAAAAATACTGTGCACTAAAAACTGTTCTACGGAAACTGATCCCTTGCGGAATCAGCTATGGAAATTCACCACCTTTTAGCAACGTCTCTCCACGGCCTCTCCTGATGCAAAAACGTAAACTTTCCTCACATGCTACCGAGCTAGCTAAAAATGGCCCCACTCAAATCGACATCAGCGAATTGGGCTTTGGTGGCTGGGCCATTGGCGGTGGATGGGGCGATCAAAGCGATGTGCAATCAATCGCGTCGCTTCATCTAGCAATTGAAAAGGGAATCAACTTCATTGATACAGCGGCCGGGTACGGAGATGGCCACAGCGAACGTTTGATTGCCGAGGTCATTAGCCAGCGAACCGATGAGGTCTTCATTGCAACCAAGACACCCCCATCCCCAGGCCCTTGGCCACCGAGCCCCTATTGCCGTTGGCAAGATCGATACAGCGCCGCCTACTTACGAGACAACCTGCATCAAAGACTGACCAATCTAAAAACAGAACGCGTTGATCTGTTGCAACTGCACACCTGGACTCGAGCCTGGAACGATGATCCACAACCTTTACTGGTTTTGCGACAACTGCGAGACGAAGGCAAAATTGGTCTGATTGGTGTCAGCACACCTGAACACGATCAATCCTGCGTTATCCAGCTAATGCGAGATGGCTTGGTTGATGTCGTGCAGGTGATTTTCAATCTTTTTGATCAAGAGGCCGCTTCCCAAATCTTGCCCGTTGCAGCGGAAACGGGTACCGGTGTAATTGTTCGAGTCGCCCTCGACGAGGGATCACTGACTGGAAAATACGATGCAGATCATCAATTTCCAAAGGAAGATTTCCGAAGTCAGTTCTTCGCCGGCGATCGAATGCAACGCACCGCAGTTCGCGTCAATGCAATTCGCGAAGACTTGGAAACACTTGGCATTTCCGATGATTACTCGCTCGCTGACGTCGCGATCAAATTTGTACTTTCAAGACCCGAAGTTAGCAGCGTGGTTGTCGGAATGAGAAATCCTGATCAAGTAAAAATGAACGTACGCGCATCGACGCTGAAAGACCTGGATGAAGCAACCCTGAACGCGCTCAAGCGACATCACTGGAATCGAGGAATTTGGTACTCTGGAAAGTAAGCTCTTGCGATACAACGAAGCACAGCCATTTACAAAGATCCAATTCAATGCCTCCCACTGAATCTCTGTTCCTTGCAGCAACAACCGCTGCCAAAATCGGTGGCGATGTCCTGATGCGCCACCTGCGTGACGGGGTTGCGATTCGGTCAAAGGATCAACCCGATTCAAAGTCGTATGACTTGGTCAGCGATGCCGACATCGAAAGCGAAAAAGCAATCGAAAACTACCTGCGAAGCGAGTTCCCCCATCATGAACTTCTTGGGGAAGAAAACTTGCAGGCAGATACTGATTCAAATGACTTGTGGATCATCGATCCGCTAGACGGCACCAACAATTTTGCACATGGTGTTTTGCAATTCGCCGTTTCGATTGCGTACTACCATCAAGGCAATCCGATCGTCGCAGCAGTTTTCAATCCGGCTAGGGAGGAGATGTACACCGCAACACTTGGCGGAGGAGCGTTCCTCAATGGCCAGCCAATCCAAGTGTGTCGAGCAGAGCATTTAAATGAGTCATTGATCGGATGTGGTTTCTACTATGACCGAGGTGAGATGATGCGGAAGACGCTTGACGCGTTGGAAGCATTCTTCCAGCATGACATCCATGGCATTCGCCGTTTTGGTGCAGCATCGCTGGACCTATGCCACGTCGCTGCGGGACAACTCGGTGGGTACTTTGAATACCAACTTTCCCCTTGGGATTTTGCCGCCGGAATGTTGATCGTCAACGAAGCCGGTGGGCAGGTTTCCGATACTCTGGGAAATCCGCTGAAATTAAAACAAACAAGCGTTTTGGCCAGCAACACATTGCTGCACCCAGCCATGCTTTCAATCACACAAGAACATCAACCATGACACCCTCGTTCCGAGGCGGAGCCTGGGAACCAAGGCGACAACCCATGCTTTCGATTACTCGGGAACACCATCCATGAACACAATTTACACCTGTTCGCCAAGCGACTTGCCGGATACTGATCCGCTGGACATGCTGGTCGTTGCACCTCACCCCGATGATGCAGAACTGGCATTAGGCGGCACGATCGCCAAGATGGTCGACGAAGGAATGCGAGTGGGAATCCTGGACTTGACTACAGGGGAACCGACGCCACACGGTAGCGAATCATTGCGCCGCGAGGAAACACTGACAGCTACGGAGATACTGAAGGTCACATGGCGTGGCAATGCTGGCCTGGTCAATCGAAAACTAGAAGCAACACTGGAGGCTCGTGAATTGGTCGCCAGCTATTTCCGTATGCTTCGTCCGCGATGGATCTTCGCCCCCTACTGGAACGATGCTCACCCCGATCATGTCGCCGCGACCGACTTGATTGAAGCGGCTAGGTTCTGGTCAAAGTTGAGCAAGACTGATATGCCAGGCGAGCGTTATCATCCCGAACGAGTTTACTATTACTTCTGCATTCACCTGCGTTTGGCAATTACCCCGGACTTGATCCTTGATATCAGTGATCACTGGGATCAGAAACGACGCAGCATCGAAGCTTACCAAAGTCAGTTTGTTACCGGTCGACCGACCGAGCCACCAACGTTGATTGAACGACTAGAATCCGATGCCGCCCATTGGGGTAACTTGATTGCCCGACAATACGGTGAACCGATCGCGACCAAGGAACCGCTAGCAATCAAATCACTGAGAGACTTAATCTAAGATTCGACGTGGTGAAAGATGGCCAACGAGTGTCAATTCGATAAATAGCGAACGAACATCACCACATCACCGGATGTCACTCAGAGCCAATCACTTTTTCACTTCGGAGTGTTCCACATCGTCGCTCGGCTCTCCGAGCCGATAGCGATGTAGGCTCGGAGAACCGAGCGACATTACCCAGCTTGAAAAACTGATTTGCCCTGGGATGTCACTTCGGCTACTGGGCTTACGCTTCTAAATCCAAGTGGCCATCGTGTTTTGAATTCGGACTTGGATCCTCGGATTGCATTTCCGTTTTGGGTTTTTCTTCGTCACTGCGTTCAAAGACATCCAAGACTTGCCGACCGTTGGCATCACGATCACTTGTTTGCTCGCCAGCTTCTAGCGAATTATCACCGTCCACTTTTCCACCAGGTGATTTTGCTGCGGATTGTCTTGCCGACGCCTCCGCAGCTTGATTATCGCTTTCACCGCCTTTCGCGGCGGCCCGGGAAGTACCAGCAACCGAAGCGGCCGCAGCTGGATTGATATTCATTAGGTTTTCTCCTGCAAATAGGAATGGCTCTAACGTCTTTGCAACCTCGGATCACGTGATGCACCCGCAGAACGGTCTTGTAACGGATCCGATCCACGATTCATTCCTGGGAACCAGCGTCCCAGTGTCTGACTCACTCCATCAAGGGCTCGTCGTTCCACCTGCGGATTCGACAAAGGGCCACGGACATCAATGGTCCAAAGCGTGTAACGACGACTTTTTAGCGGTCGAAATACTTGAGTAAAACTGTTCTTTGGGCTCACCCTAGTATTAAACGTTAGATCCAATTCATTTCGTCGGTCTAGCGTTCCGCCACCCTGTAATGAAACCAAGTCACCCCAAAGTTGCATGTCACTGAACGTCAGCGAATCACCAAACAAAGTAAATTCGACTTCGCCATCAGTGAACGCGTAATCCTCTGACGCGCTGATTCGAAGCAAATTTAGAACCTGGACTAGAAACGGCAGCTTGTACAGATTCGCTCCGCTTACTTCTGCCGCCCCGGTTCCCTTCAAAAGGTCCGTAGTGCTCAGATTGCCTTGCAACTGAATCTGGCCACTAAACGTTCCTGTCATTTCTTGATCAGAATGACCGAACTCGGCTAACAGAGTTGGCACCTGTCCGTCTGACATCGCCAGCTGAACATCAAAATTTCCAGAGGACAAGATTAAGTCACCATCAAGATCGAGCGTCCCATCAAATAGGTTGCCACGAATTGCTTGCCGCCTGCTTTGGTCACCAAGAGTCAGGCGATCATCCAAGATCGAAAATGGCCCCCGAACGCCTGTAATCTGCAAGTCATAGGCGTGCATCGAATCCAGTTTTACTTCTCCTTCGGCTCGGAGCGTTGCCTCATCGCGATGCCCCTTCACCAGAACTTCACCGCGCAAAGAATGCACAGGCCCCACATCTCCAATTCGGTTGCCTTCCAATTGCAGAACGAGATCCCAATCGACATCGGTCCTAGGCACGTATTCGGTTGGCAGCGCTATCTGCGTATTCCCGCGAACACTGACCGGACCACGAAGCTGCAAACGTCGCATCGCTTTACGCATTTCACCGGGCAATGAAGCGATCAATTCAGCGTCAGGGTGCAACCGGCTTCCGCCATGCAAATCCAATGACAATACCCAGCGACCGTCGGGGCCCTCGATACAACTACCATCTGCAAACAATCGTGATGCATCGTGGCTGCCCCGAATGGACTCAATCGTTACTTGCGAGCCATCAAAATGCACCGTGCCTTCGGTCAGATCGATTCGATACGGAATCGATGAAGGCTTTAGACTCAAGACGCGATTGGTGACCTGACCATGCCCTAATTGATGAGCTTTGACATCGAGCGCCAATGGTGACTGAGAGTCTGCCTTGGCGACCAACACATCCAATTTGTCTAAAACTCCACTGGGCGAAAGTGTGTCCCAAACTTGACGAGTCGTTGCCGGTAACGATTGACGAAGTGATTCATCCATCGGAACACTTGATGCTTGAAAACGAAGTCCCAATTGTGGTAGCGAACTGAAGCCTTCGGCATCACTAGGCAACCGATACTCTCCGCTGCACTGGACCACACCGGCATTCGCATTTGCAGCTCGAAAACCTTTGATTCTTACGAGATCATCTTTCACTTCAATCGTACCAGCGACGTTGTAAAGCGGATACTTAAACTTGTCGTAGGCGATCCGTCCATCGACGACTCGAAGATCTATCTGACGTGACTTTTGATTGTTTGCATCGGTCGAGAACGTCGCGCTGGCAAGACGAATACTCCCGGAAGGATTCAGACTACGTACGAATTGCTCCATCGCGCTGGCGGATGCACTGCCACGAGGCGACAATGACCGCAATAAAGTCCGATCAATTGGCACAGGACCGTCAGTCGCGATCGCAAATGATTTTTCATGGGTCAGGCCCGGACGAATTGGCAATTGAAATAGACATTGCATTTGGTTCCCCGCAATCCGTCCGCTTAAGTCATCCGTGATCAGCAGACCGCCAGTCATCTTGATCCGTCCGACCAATTGCTCGATCGGATAGGGGAACTTCTCGTACCGAACATCGACTCCCTTGCAGATCAATTCACCCTCAGTCTGCCATTTTGCTTGACGACAAGTGACGTCGGCATCAATGTCGATGCGGCCGATTGGTTGAATCTTCTCCCATCCCTCGCGAAGCATCGCTGGAAGTGCTTTGGCAACACGATCATTCAGCATTAAGTTGACCGTTTCGACCTTCAAATCCACATCGCAAGGAATACGGTACCCAGAGGTCTTGCCACGAACCCGAACCACGGCATCGCCAAGCTTTGCTTGAGACGCTTCGATCGTTATTCCACCTGGGTCGCAAACGAACTTTCCGCTTAAACCGGTGATGGGGTAGGGGATCGATGGGTGACTAAATTGTCCATCGTGAACATTGGTGGTGACGCGAAAATTGACATGCCCGCTAGGATCTTGAAAAACAGCCAAACCAACGTCTCCGACACATCGCAGCAGCCTTGCATCACCAATTTTTTTTGCCCATACGGTTGGCAATCGATCAAAGAGCCCGCGATCGAAACGCCCACCCGACGCCATGACACGAACATCTGTTGATCCGCCTTGGGTAATAATCTTGGCAGTGATTTGATTTGCAAATTCAGATGATCCGCGAATTGCAATCTCTTTGTTACAGCTTCCATCGAAGCTCGTTCGATTGACAATGACCACGCTGCTGAGTTCAGCCTTGATCGGTCGCTGGTCAGGGTTGCCGTGTAACTGAATCGTTACATCTCGCAGATCCGTCCGCGGGGCCGCGGGGCCTAAAACAGGCAAGGGAAGCAGCGATTCAAGCGAGGTGCCGCCGCCCGGCTCAACCCACGCTTCCGCATGAACTCCTTCCAAAACAACTCGCTCAGTTTGAATCGGGTTTTGTTTGTTCTTGAATCGTTCGGCATTGAATGACCCTTTGACCGTTAGTCGATCAACGCGAATTAACGGACGGCGTCCCGATCCATCACTCCCTGATTTGTGTTCAACCAACAAACCTTCCAACACCAGACCACTTGTCGGATCAAAATTACCGCGACGAATCGAAACATGGTGATTGGAATAGTGCTGCTGCAACTGCGCCAGCACGTTGCGGCGAACGGTTTCACCAATGGTTTGAGGTGCGAGCGACCGGATGACAAAGAGAACAAGCATCAGGACTAGCGCAGCAAACACCGCGCGAGACATACGACTCGTTTTTCGTGCTGGGGCGGCTTCCGGTTTCGCTTTCAATCCACGCCTTTCTACGAGCGCGATTCTGACGCGGAAATCACGTCAAATTCACCTCGGAGAGTACCTATCAGCCGCGATCGCTATCCAGCCCAATCCTGCCAAACAACATGCAACCAAGGCGGTTTACATGGGTTTGCGATCGCCGTTGACATCGACACAACACTGATTGCTATCAATGCAATCGCCAGCACACGAAACCACCGATAGTGTGACAAATCATCCAGAGTGACTGCCACCATAGGAATCCATAATGGGGTAAACCAAAGGCACCATCGAAAACATGAACTGACGCCACCGTAATTACGGTCAATCAGCGGACGCATCACGTAAAAGGTTAGGCAAACAACGCTAGCAAGGGTCACCGCGACTGAAAATCGCATCAAGTCAGCAGGGCCCAGTACGGTTAGCCTGACAATCCCAAACGGGATCAGGATAAACAAAGGTGTCAGGGAAAGAATGCCGTGGTGACCAATCATGATGTGAAACAAATAAACCCATCTGGAAGGCTCACCCCGATCAACACCTTTGCGACGCCCGTCTTGCCAATAACTACCGGGGTACTCGTACCAGTCATCCCAAAGCCTTAATTCCCAATGCTCCCCTTGATCAAGTAACGCATAGTCACGTTTAGCAGCCGTAATGCGCCACCTCTTTTCCTCGTCAGATTTTGCCAGCGTAATTTCCTCCGATTTTCCTAACCGACTGACCCTACGCAAATGAGTTTCTACTTGATTGGTTAGATCTTCCATTTCTTGATCGTAAGAAAGATCCTGATCCACAGGCTTATCAAGCTTCACCAAGCTGATACCGTTGCCGCGATGCGCGTAAGCAGGCAGAAGACTTTGGTGCGCGATCCAGTTTGCAACAAAAAACAAAAACGCGACTGTTAATGCTCCAAGAAAAATTGGAACAGCCGAAGATTTCTCTAACAAAACGAATAGAAAAATAAACAAAGCTGCCATCGAAAGCGCGGGCAACTCGTTAGCTACCGCCATCGCAATCGAAAAGCCTGCTAACAAGTAGATCAACGGATGAACAGATTTGGCAACACCATATTTCTCATCAAGTATTTCAGCAGCATAAAAATACAGAGCCGTTGCCAAAGCGATTGCCGCAGCTGCAGGCAAGTGATTACCAAGCGAAACAGAAAACGGCATCAGCATCGTCCCAAAACAGGCGGCGATCAATGCTGTGTACTTAGCCCAAGATATTCGGCATAAGTGATCGATGACGCTTGCCATTGAGTAAGCAAAAACGCCAAAAAGGGGAAGATTGACGAACAGCAAAATGACCCGAGGAATCCAGATTGGATGTTCGGTCATTTTTAGTCCCGTCATGCGATGAAGACACCAGTAGACTCCCGCAACCATCGTTGGAAAAAGCGGCGGTTTGCTGCTGTAGTAATGCAGTTCACCATCTTCGCCGCGGTGCTGGACCTTATCGATCGTATCCCACGGTCGTCGATTGGGATGATTAGGATCAGTAATCGCAATAACATCATCAATAACATAGGTTCCGTGTTCGACCAACGACGCCACGGTACACCAACGGCTACGATCGTTTGCAGATAAGAAGGCAGTGCCTTCGCCAGTGCGTTTCACAAACGCGATGGCGACAGCAATCACAGCCAAAGACATCAAGATAATGACCTTGAAATTCGTCCAGCGTCTCGCTCGTTTGATGATGTGTTTTTTCAAATGCCCCGCAATTCAGACCTATGAGCCTGAATTGTCGCCTCCAGTAGATGAAGGCCGCCCGACCCTTTCAGCAATGCTGAATCCAGGCTCGCGGGTAGCAGTTCGCGAGACGATTAACTCAGCAAGCAAACCAATTGTCAGGAACTGCGATCCCAACAAGACAGCCAGAATGCAATAATAGAAGACAGCCGTTTGATGCAAATGGACGTCTACCATTGAATCAAACCAATGACTCAACAAGCGAATCACTGACAAATAGAAAATGCCTAATCCACCCGCAGCAAAACAGAGCAAACCAATCGAACCAATCAAATGAAACGGACGGCTAGAATATCCCGTCAGCAAATGAACTGTAATTAAGTCCAAAAAGCCCTTTACCAATCGCGAAGAACCATATTTGGAATGCCCAAACTTCCGAGCGTGATGCTGCACTTCAATCTCACCTACCTGCCAACCTTTTGCTGCGGCTAGAACAGGAACAAAACGGTGTCGCTCTCCATAGAGCTCTACCTCGTCAAAAATCTCCCGGCGATATGCCTTAAACCCACAGTTATGATCGTGAAGCTTCACGCCAGTTAGCCAGCTGACTAACTTATTGAAAGCCAAACTGGGCATTAGCTTGTGCCAGGGATCATGCCGCACTTTCTTCCAACCGCTGACAACATCCAGCCCCTGGTTTAAAGACTCCAAGAAACGGGGGATTTCTACCGGGTCATCTTGCAGGTCGGCATCCATTGTGATGATGATTTCGCCAGCTGACGCTTGAATTCCCGCCTGCAATGCATCAGCTTTCCCAAAATTTCGACGAAAGCGAAGCCCGCTGACTTCTTCGCATTCCAAAGACGCTAGCTGAATTTGTTCCCAAGAAGCGTCCGTCGAACCATCATCAATCAGAACTACCTCGTAGCGGATATCAGATCGTTGGCAAACTTCGCTGATTTGATTCACAAGATCTGATACTGAATCTTGTTCATTGAAGACGGGGACAAGAAACGATACTGTTGCGGTGTCCTTGCTTCGCATCACAACCTCAACATCCAAAACTGATTTCGTCGCTGGCAATGAAACGGTACCGGGACGCAAACTATCCCCTTGAAAGGTAGGGACCGAAACGGAGTTAGTATCCTTCAAAATTCAGACCAGGGAGAACACGTAAATAGAATCCTTCTCTGTCGATTCATTTTGAAGAAAACATTAGTCAGCCAAAACATCAAACCTTCCCCGCTACTTAATCTCTACCAATTCCACCAGGAATTCCAATGTGGCACCGCCAGGAATTACAGGCGGCATTCCGCGCGGGCCATAGCCTAGGTCGGATGGAATCTGCAGTTCAATCATTCCACCTTGCCCAACCAATTGCATCCCTTCGGTCCATCCGGGAATCACTCCGTTGAGTGGGAATGAAATGGTTTCTCCCCGGCGGTAGGAACTATCGAAAATAGAACCATCTTCTAGCCATCCCTTGTAATGAACCTCGACTGTGTCAGAAGACTTCGGCATCGCACCGTCGCCTTTTCGCAAAATCCGATACTTCAAACCTGAATCAGTTTCAGTGTATTCACTGCTCGCATCGGAATCGATGGTACCAGGATCGGAAATTTGTTGGTCATCGTCTGGTCCGGTGGTCAGTTTGGTCATGATTTCTATGTGGAGGTAATGAACGAAAATGATAAAGGCTACAACTGTATGTAGCGAAATTCGCCAAGAGATTCCGCAACTGTGGAAAATCTGGAAGCAGCCGAAAGTGTTACCAACCTTCGCTACGTGACGATTTTAACGCAGTATTTCGCGGAACGAATACGGCGTAGAAGAGCACGAAGGCGTAGCCGGCGCATAAAAAAACCCCTTTACTGGCTACAGCAAAGGGGTCTTTAAAAATCTGGCAATACCTACTTTCACGCTGGTATGCACTATCATCGGCTCTTAAAGCTTGACTGCTGTGTTCGGGATGGGAACAGGTAGAACCTTTAAGATATGGTCGCCAGAAAGACATGATACAAGATGTTTCACCTGTACCATGCCATATTTTGACATGGTGTTGTTTGGTAATCGATTCAACAATCTACTTCTTGTCACTTTTGGACGCGTCTTATCTGAACTCGACAAAGGATTGTCTTGAGTGCGGGATATCAACGGCCAAGTCTTCGCCCGTTAGTACTGGTTAGCTTAACACGTTACCGTGCTTACACGCCCAGCCTATCAACCAAGTCGTCTTCTTGGGGGCTCTCGTCTCAATGACATACAAAACCTAATCTCAGAGCGGGCTTCACGCTTAGATGCTTTCAGCGTTTATCCTTTCCGAAGTTAGCTATCCAG
>CAYVAN010000015.1:0-34220 GCA_964449225.1 uncultured Rhodopirellula sp. | reverse complement strand
CCGAACGCCTGCGCGGCGATCGCTACTTACTGACGATCCCCCAGCTTCAAAAAGTGATTAGCCCTGGGGGAAAGGGGCAAATGATTGACCAATCATTTGATCCAAATTATCGTGTCTAAGCTCTAGCGTGAGCTCTCCGAACGCCGCGATTGCTTCTCCATTGCGTTCTCCCATGTGCCTGATTCCGCATGCCATCAGACTCATCCCCATCGAACGACCCACCGAACGACCCATCAACAGTCCAACGTTCCGGTTCGAATGGGGGCGGCCCCGGGTCGGATCGTTCCAGCGGTTCAGTGTTCAAAAAGGCATCGGATTCGCCGGAAGCTTTGCCGGAAGAGTCTTCATTAGATTCGCACCAGATTGCTGAAGCCCAAACCATTATTCGTAATCCGGCGGGCGAGATGATTGGCTCGTCCGATGGTGGTAAGCAAACGCCAGTTGCCGTTGCCAAAGTTCTGCTTGGTCAAAGCTTGAATCATTTTCGCATCGATGAATTGATCGGCGGCGGAGGAATGGGGGCTGTCTTTCGCGCTCACGATGAAAAACTCAATCGCACGGTAGCGATCAAGGTTATTCCGTTTGTTGGCGACGACCCAGAGCTTCAACGACGGTTTCGCAATGAGTCGCAGAGTGCTGCAAAATTAGATCACCAACGGATTGCGAAAGTATTCGACACTGGGCGTCACGGACGTTGGCACTACATTGTCTTTGAGTACATCGAAGGGATCAACATCCGTGATTGGGTTTACAGCAAAGGCGTGTTGTCGATTGATGAAGCGGTTTTGTTTACTTGTCAAATCGCTGACGCACTTGGTCACGCATCGGAGCGAGGGATCACTCACCGCGACGTCAAACCATCCAACGTTTTGATTGCTGGCGAAGGGCATATCAAACTGGTTGACATGGGATTGGCCCGCAGCGAGAGCTTAGGTCTTACCGATGACATGACTGCCAGCGGCGTGACGCTTGGAACCTTCGACTACATCTCACCCGAACAGGCGCACGACCCGCGGGATGCTGATTTACGAAGCGATATCTATTCGCTTGGATGCACCCTGTACTTCATGCTAACCGGGATGCCGCCCTACCCCGGCGGCACCATGTTGCAAAAACTACTTAGTCACGGAAACACGCCCGCGCCCGATCCACGTGCGACTCGTAAGCAGGTCAGCGAAAATCTAGTCGCTGTCATTAACAAAATGCTGGCGAAAAAACCGTCGCAGCGTTACCAGGACACGAACCACTTAATTGCAGATCTGCGTGAGGTTGCTGCGCGAGACAACCTCGTCAGTGCCCAATCGGTTGCGCCTGTAGAATTGACCAGCAGTGGCCCGCTGGTGGAATGGCTTGAAACTCATTTGCCCTGGGTTGTCGCGGCAATTTTGCTAGTGGCTGTTGCACTTTGGTTGCGTTTAGAATCGGCGGCATTGCGTCAAGGAATTGTGATTCCGACCACTGCGATGGCACCTGTGATGATGGATTCCGAGGGCACGCCAATTTCGCCAGAAACAGATTCATCTGCGGGACTATCGACCGCACCTGCGATGACTGAAATTCCGATTTCCCCTTTGTTGGTTGAATCCAACAGCCGTAAATCGGGTGATGATGTTCAACCCAATCCGCGTCAAAGTGATCAAACGATTGAAGATGGACTCTATGCGGATCTCAACAGCGGCGGCGTCGAAAAACAAGTCACAGCAGGTGATAACCAAGCAGTTGATGACGCCTTGCAAACTGCCGTAGGTTTTGCGGGGGAACTGACCGACAGTGTTCGCCGCATCGTTCGGCCTGACTTGGTTGCGTGGCAAAAATCACAGCCCTTTTCCTTGGCCGACGACGATCTTGCCGATGGTCAGTTGTTTGAACCGACATCGATTCGCGTGGTCGCAGCGCCGCAGAAAAATGAGATACGTATCGGAGCTGAACGCGAGATCTACTGCCCAACGCTAGCGAAGGGCATTGAATTGGCAAAGCGATATGAAGTTGGTGTTGTGGAAATCATTAGTCCAAAAATCTTCAGTGCACCGATCCGCGTTGATGCGGAAAACTTGCGAATCGAATCGACCGTTAATCAGTCAATCATCGTATTTGATTCGGGCGACGCAATGACCATGCAGCGACCCCGTATGTGTACGTTGGGGCCAGGAATTGTTGAATTTCAAAACATTCATTTCGTCTGGGACGTTCCCGAAGACGAGATTAACGGCGGGGCAATGTTTCAAGCCGAAGCCGGAACGGAATTGTCGCTTAGTTCCAGCACCATCACGATCAATAATCCTGCCGAGCGGGGCGAGGTGTACGCGATTGATGTGGTCACCGAACCCAAACGCGGTACGCCCAATGACCTTCGCGACGGGAATTATCGCAGCGGTGGTTTTCGCGAAAACGACCAAGATATCTTTCCGATGGTGGCGATTGATTTTGACAATGTCATCGTGCGCGGACAGGCGACGATGGTCCACATGGATTATGCTGCGAAACTTTGGTTGCGGTGGAACAATGGTCTGCTGGCAGTGTCGGGACGTATGATCGATACCGCTGGCACGCGCGAACCACTGCCGACTTCGGTTGGACCGATGATCCTGCTAATGACGCGAGTAACAACTCACGCTGCATCTGGGATCTGTCGCGTTCGTTTGGGCGCGAGCGGGTCTTACCCTTTTTCAATTAATCGAAGTGCCCGCAATTGCGTTTTTATTGTTGATGATTCGTTACCCCACTTCGAATTCGTCAATCATCCGATTTCAAAAGATGTGGATTTTGGATCACAGGAATTGCGGCTCGGTGGATATTCCAACGTGTATGTTTCGGACCCAATGAGAACTGACCCTTTAATGCGGATGACGATGTCCGACGGCGAGGTTCGCGTTTCAAAGATGGAGTCTTTGGCAAATTCAGAACTCGATTGGGCGGACGAAAGTCAGCCCCGATGGAACGTGGTTTGGGCATCGGGGGAATTGCCCAGTCTCTCGATGAGTTCGAGACGCCCGTCGGATTATCGCCAGGATCAGAATCCCAACCCCGGATTTGAAGAAGACTCGTTGCCGTTGTTGCCCGCGATTACCGAATTTTGATTCGATTGAGTAATTGTTTTGGCAACAACACAAAATTGTATTCGTTTGGGACAAGCCGATGGGTTTCGCCAGCTTTATAGCCATTGCAATGGTTTTTTGCTGTTCATTTCTTTCGCAATGTAAAATGGTCGTTAGACTTAGATTGTGAATTGACTTTTCACCCCTGCCAGCCTTAATGGTAGTCCCACCCCAGTTCGCAAAGATCCCTTTGCATCCCTCAGGAGAAACTCAATGAAACGCTTCGCAACTTTACTCAGCAGTGCGATGGTATTTGCCAGCCCTCTGATTTTCGCTAATCATGCCAGCGCCATTTCTGAGTTCAGCAAAGAGTTCAAAAAGTCTTTTACTGACAAGGCAGAGGATCCCGATTGGTACAAAACGGTCTCGAAGGCGGGGTGCAACGTTTGCCATATCAAAGGCCACCCCGACAAAAAAAAGGCTCGCAACGAGTACGGCCAAGCGGTTCATAAGTATTTGGACAAGAAAGACTTTCCGAAAGACTTGTTCAAGTCAGATCCAGAGAAAGCAAAAGAGATGATCCAGGAAGGATTCAAGAAGGCCGGCGAAATGAAGAGCTCTGATGGTAAAACATTCGCAGAGAAGATCGAAGCCAAGGAATTACCCGCGACTGATTGGCAATACAAAAAGTAAAGCGATCAATCAATCAGACCTTTGTCTAACACTTCATGTCCGTCTCGTGACCCAATCGCGAGGCGGATTTTTTCGTCGGTGCTGTCGCTAAACATGTGGACGGAGCCATCGCACAGAACCACTTGGATTCCGCCAACGTGAAAGCTGCCCGGCGAAAGTTCCAGTACTGTGTTGATAGGATAGGTATTGATCGGAGGCCCGAGCGTTGTCGGACCAGTGACATTGGGCCCCAGGGCAAAGGATGGATTGATTGCAATGTGAAAGGTGGTCAGCACCTCCGAGAAATCATCTCCTCGAATGGTGGCGTCAAAGATCGGGTGGTAGAGCGAATGGTGGTTGCAATCGTTGCAATCCCAAGTCTCGTCTCGTCTTGTCTCGGCGACCAAAACGGTGTGGCTAAGCCCATCTAAAATGCCGGCAAATTTGATTGCTGGTAAGTTTGGCGGTCGCGATGGATCACTCGTGCAGTCGGCCGCTAAGAGGACTCCATTGGATTCCCCCATTCCGATGCCCAGGCTGCCAGCGTAGTAATCCCGAACCGCATCGCTGCCGGAGTTCCCAACGTAAGACGTCACCGCGCGACCGCTGATTCGGTCGTCCGGTATCGAAAGGTGAGTCGGCCCAGGTTGGCTGGGACATCGGTAGCCCGGAACGAGCGTTCGTGCAAGTTCACGAAATCGGACGCCTTCGGGCGTCACTGTCGTGTCGGTGCCCAACCCGGTTTCACCTTGGGGCACCTTTTCTGCGACCGCTGACTGTTCCATAAACGGCAAAATATCGGTCGTCCAGCTTTGCCCCCAACCGCCCTTGGCACCCCACGGAAGAGTCCGGAAAGCTGATTCATAATTATGCATCGCTAGCCCAATCTGTTTCAGATGATTGGAACATTGGATTCGCCGAGCGGCTTCGCGTGCCGATTGGACTGCGGGCAACAACAGGCCAACCAAAATTGCGATGATGGCGATCACCACCAGCAACTCTACTAGCGTGAAAGCGGCGTGGGAAAAGCGGCGTTGCATCGCGAGGCGGTAGTTCTTGGCAAAGGAGAAAGACGGCGAATGTGAGGATCGATCGCACTCCATCTTGTACGCGTTGCCGGGTCGCGCGAACCTAAATTGTCACTGAAAATGCAAAAATGATCACTGCGTTACCGATTGAGAACCAAATCCCACAGGTCAGCACCGCCCAGTAAGCTGGCCTTTTCAACTCGCAATCGGTCGCCCGGCTGCAATGCGTAATCGCTTTCAGGACGCACATTTTCGCCGTCCTTGGTCATTTTACATTCCATGGGCATCCCGCCGATCGATCCAGTTGAATGCCTAAAAAGTGTTGCATTGAAGGCTCCTAGCTGTTTCTTAACGCCCGATTGTGTCAACAGCTGGCTGACGTAAACACTTTGACCGTCTGCGGGCAGAGGTAGAACTCGAACGGGCATTTCGTCGCCCACGACTTGAAGCACAATCCCACCGTTAGCCTTGGCCTGCTTGGTTCCCTGGTAGACCAGCTGCGCGACCGAATGGGTTGCGATCGGCATGCCCGGCGACATCGACATTCCCTCGGGACTGACGTAGTTCGATTGATCGTTTTTCGGAAACATCGATCCGCTTAACAGCGGATTCCCGCTGATCGATGCGGTCGAGGGCAGATGCAGTGCATTGCATCCGCCTGCAAAGCAAATTCCCAATGCGAGCGAGAGTGCGAGCGTTCGATAGATGATGGAAGCTGATTTCATCGGAGATTCTGCATTTTTGGGCGGGGGGGAGGAGACGATCATCGCTGGCAAGCCTTGCCGGTTGGGAAGCTGGGTTGGTCTTGGTAGACTTTTCCGGCGATCGACGCCTATCGAGTCGATCGACCGCCAAGGGGCAGAGCTTGAGCGGAAAACGAAACTTCTGGTGAATTAACGCCCCCAATTCAGGAGCGTTCTTTTTCGTCCTTCACGAGCGTGGCCTTGGTCGCTATAGTGCGGGGCCAGAAAAAACACAATTCAACACACATCATCAAATTCGGATCAGCTCCATGGCACGCCAATGCGAGATTTGCGCCAAAAAAGTCCAAATGGGCAACCGCATCGAAACACGCGGTAAGGCGAAGTATTTGGGCGGCGTTGGTACCAAAATTACTGGTATCACTCGACGCAAATTTGTTCCCAACCTTCAAAAGATCCACGTAACACTGCCAAATGGGACGAACAAATCCATGCGGGTCTGCGTTCAGTGCATCCGTAGCGGTGTGGTTCGCAAGACGGTAAAAACCAAGCCATTCGACGTCAGCGGCGCTTCAAACTCGAAGTAGCCGTCATGGATGGCGTCGCGGATCTTCTGAAAGATCCCGTCGCGTGAAGGATCTTGCACGAGATCCACTGCCCATCGATTCGAAAGCCCTCATGTCTCTCTCTGACGACGACGTCCGAAAGCTGGCCCTTTTGGCTAGGCTTGAACTGTCTGATGACGAAGTCACTTCGATACGTCCTCAATTGGAAAGTATCTTCGGCTTCGTGCAAACACTTTCGGAGCTTGATACCGAGGGTGTTGAACCGATGACGATGGCGCTAGAAGTCGATAACTGTTGGCGTCCAGATACGACGGTACCCAGTCTGCCGCGCGAGGAGGCACTGCGTAATTCGCCGTCTACTCAGGGTGAGTACTTCTTGGTGCCGCCTGTTCTCGGCAAGGTTTAGTTCTTGAGAACATGACCAGCGGAGCCGAAAGTTTGCTGCCGCCGTTGGTGGCAATCGTTTTGGCGATCTTGTTTCGTCGAGTTGTCTTACCGCTCGCTGTCGGTGTGTTCGTTGGTGCGATTCTGATCGCTTGGAAGATCGATTTGCCCTGGTACGGCTCGTTACGGATCTTTGCCGATGAAGTTAACGACGCTGTCTTTTCGTCATCTCATCTTCAAGCCCTAGCGTTCAGTTTGTTGCTTGGCGCGATGGTCGGCGTCTTGGAACACGGTCGTTCCATGCACTCGCTGATTCGGATCTTCTCTTGCCGCATCAGGTCACGTCGAGGTGGGCAAACGCTCATTGCTGCCTCTGGATTGGCAATTTTCTTCGACGATTATGCCAATACATTGCTGGTCGGCGGCACGATGCGATCCAGTGCGGATCGCTATGGCATATCACGAGAAAAACTCGCTTACTTGGTCGATTCGACTGCGGCACCCATTGCGGGATTGTCTGTTGTTAGCACTTGGGCAGCGATCGAAATCAGCTACATGGCCGATGGGCTCCGCGCGGTGGGAATTACCGAACCGTCAGCGGCATTCAGTATGTTTCTGCAATCGATTCCCTACCGATTTTATCCCTGGGTCGCGTTGGCGACAGTGTTCATGATTGCCATCAGTGGACGCGACTTTGGGCCCATGCGAATCGCCGAACAAAAAGCGAGTCGGACCCGTCTTGGTTCCCAATCGTTGGCTGAGAAAACAGAATGGGTTGCCGACGAAGACGCAGTCAGCGATCGCGATGCCCGGTTGTGGGTTGCGGCCGTGTTGCCGGTCGCGTTCTGTTTAGCGGCAGTGGCCGTCGTCCTCATTGGAACAGGCCTTCAAGCAATCCACGAAACCGCTCTGTCGCAAGGAAGAACCCCCGCACGCGATCGATCTTGGCTGCAATGGTTCAGTGACGTTTTGGGCAACGGAGATTCCTACTTGGCTTTGATCGTTGGAGGTGGCGTCGGATTGTTCGCAGCAATTTTGCTGCATCGGATGGTCGCCAAAATGTCATGGCAGAAGGTTGGCTGGGCCAGTGTCCGAGGCGCAGCGCAGATGATGCCAGCGATGTTGATCTTGTGGTTCGCTTGGGCTTTGTCGTCATTGACCGAGCCCGATCGATTGGACACCGGTGGTTACTTGTCGGCGCTGTTGTCCGATCGGATTGCTGCGGAGCTGTTGCCGACAGTCGTATTTTTGCTTGCCGGGGCGATGGCATTTTCGACCGGAACCAGTTGGGGCACGA
The DNA here is from genome assembly GCA_964449225.1 of uncultured Rhodopirellula sp. Classification (GTDB taxonomy): domain Bacteria; phylum Planctomycetota; class Planctomycetia; order Pirellulales; family Pirellulaceae; genus Rubripirellula. The sequence continues at coordinate 26,537 of CAYVAN010000015.1, read as the reverse complement.
TGGGAATCTTGACGCCGCTTTCGATTTCGTTAGCGATCAAGCTTGATCCCGTTGGTGGTGCTGGTGGTGCGATCGCACTTTCAACTTGCGGAGCTGTTCTGGCTGGAGCAATTTTTGGTGACCACTGCTCGCCCATTTCAGACACGACGGTGTTATCAAGTCGGGCGAGCGAATGTGATCACTTGGCTCACGTTAACACTCAGTTGCCCTATGCATTAACGGTGGCTGTGGTGTGCATCTTGGTGGGAACGATTCCTACGGCGTTCGGCATTTCACCGTGGTTATGTTTGATCGCTCAGGTTTTGTTGATGGCTGGTGTGCTGTGGAGATTTGGTCAGCAGCCTGATCTAACGAACGTAGATTGAATATCTTTCGAGTCGTTGTAAGAAGTTCAACGCATTTGCCGTCTTTTCTTTCGTCAGATCGAATCTGCGATTTCGGCATCAATCTTGCATTGTGGGTCGTCCAGCGATTACGCCTATGAAGAAGAGTCGGTACTTACCCAGGAAGGATATCAGATGAATCGACCTAAAAAATGGATGGTCATGGTTGTCGGATTGGTTGCGATCATGACTAGCCGCACTGCTGTTTCCCAGAACTTCTATCGATCAAGCGATTCCCCAGTTGCTCGCATGCGTCCGATTGGATCGGCCAGTGCTGTTGATCGGTATAAAGCTCGACCTGCAAGCTCATCGGCAATCCTTCGTGAAACTGGTTACCAAAGCTCCGACTCGGGATTAGTGCGTCAAACCGCGATGCAGTTTGCCTTTCCAGGTGGTCCAGGATCCAATGTGGCTCCACCTGTGACATCGCCTGCGCCAAATTTCAATCCACCCAGTGGAACCACGGGCACGCCTCCATCAGCGGCAACCGTCCCAGCGGGACCATTGTCAACGCAGACGCTGCCCCAGCAACCGGTTCCTCGACTCGGAAACCCGCCCGCTACCCTGCCCTTCCCCGGACCGGCGAGGGCGGCACCGCTACCGCCTCGGTCCGATTACGCGCCGATGAACGCTCCATCGTTGGGCGGTTCTGGTGGTTCGATTTCAAACATCAATAACTGCGCAAACGTGACTGGCCCAAGTGGCTATTCTGCTGCATTTTCGTCGCCGTGTGGCGGTTGTGCACCGGTTGGTTACCAAGCTCCGGTGCCGCAAGGCTTCCAATCGCCGCCGACTTTTCAAGCTCCACCAGCGCAGATTCCCGCTCCGGCAGTTTTGCCAGGTACTTCGGCGATCGGTCCACCTGCGATTGGTCCATCCGCAGCATTGAACCCCGCACCAGCAGGAAACTTATTGAGTTTTGGTCAAGAACAGTTTCCCGTCCAAGTTGGGCAGGGATTGCTGGGGCAACCCAAGGCCTACGTTCCCGGACAAACGTTTCGCAACTGGCTCCGATACTTCACTCCGTAGATCAGCTGGCTTCAGTGGACGAAGGCGACAAGCCCTCTTTGTAAACAAAGCCGCCCGGAATTGTCCTCTCGTTCACTGCCACAGACTTTTATGCAAATCACGACGTCTTTATCGCCTCATGATCCATTGCCCGCGATCTCCGTCGACGTTGCTTTGGTAATCGATGTGCTTCGAGCGACTTCCGTGATGACAACCGCGATGGCATCAGGTGCAGCTCAGATCACCACGGTTGCTGAGGTCGCTGAAGCGATTGCCATTTCTGATGCTGCTCAGACGAGGCCGCTGTTGTGCGGTGAACGTGAATGTCAGCGAATCGATGGCTTCGATTTTGGTAATTCGCCCTCGGATTATGATCGATCGGCGGTCGCTGATAAAAACCTGATTTTAACAACCACCAACGGCACGCGAGCGATTGTGCGGAACGCATCCGCAAAGCAGATGTTGGCCGTTAGTTTTCTAAATCTCTCTGCAACGGTGCAAGCAGTCACGCAGGTTGAATCCCTGCATTTAGTGTGTGCAGGTACCAACGGTTGCGTTAGTGGCGAGGATGTTTTGTTGGCCGGGGCGATCATCAGCAAACTGTTGTCGCGAAATTCGATGATCAAGTTATGCGATAGCTCGCGGCTAGCAAGATCGTTTTGGAATGATAACCCGGATCGCCTAGCTTTGGCGGACCGGCTTCGGCAATCGCTTGGCGCACGCAATTTAATCCGCTTGGGTTTGGGTGCCGACGTTGATCTTTGTGCCGCGATCGATCAATCCAGCAAGTTGGTTCGTCGCACGCTTCGATCGCCAGCAACCTTTGTCGCAGACTAGGTTTCACCAACAGTTGCCGTGAAACATCGCCCGTGAAACTGGACGGCGCGAAACTCTGATCTTGCCCGGTCAGCCATCCTCTGGTACTGACCCTGCTTACGCATTGAAGGGCAATCCAACGTGGCTGAAGAAGACGACCTACAAACCGACGATATCGCAGCGCCCCAGCGGGATCGGTTTACCAATATCGCCTTGGTTGCGACCGCAGTGATTGCCGTTGTCGGGTTTGGTGCGATGTTTTCGCGATGGTGGCAAAGTAGTATCGCGGATCCGCAAGAAATTCTGCGAATTGCGTCCCAAGAATTCATCAATGGAAACCCGATTGTCGCAGGTGATCTTGCAAAAACGGTTACGTTTGATTTGGATTCAGAAATGGATTCAGACCTGGTTCCCGATAATCCAGACGATCCCGTCACCCCGGCGGAGACCGCCGATGAAGCAGTCGCCAGCGATACGTCGACCGATCCTGGTTCTGAACCGATCGATCCGGAATCGGAAGTTGCAAAGGAAATTGCAAAGCAAGCGGAGAAACGCGTTTGGGTTGGGTTGCGAGACTTTTTAGTGGGTGCAGGAATCTTTGCGCAAGCTAACAATGAAAAAGAACCACGTGCCAGACGTAGCTTGTTTCTTGACGCCGCTGATGCTTTGCAGAAATCGGCCATTGGTGGTTTTCGAGATGGCCAAGTGACTCACGGTCATCAAATGCTTGGCGACGCACTTTATGAATTAGGACGCCATGACGATGCGATAGAGCCACTGACCGAGGCCACGCGTCGTGATCCTAGACTACAGCGACAGTTGCTACCGAAGATTGCGGATTCTCAGCTACGTTTGCTCTCGCCTATGGCGGGCGAATCGCTGAAGACCATTGATCGTTACTTGGACATTCCCGGCCTGCAAGAAACGGATCGATGGCTGGGTGAATTGATTCGAATTCGAGCGTTGACCGAACTTCAGCGATACCAAGATGTTGATCGATTCGTTGACAGAATTCGTTCGCGGCCGCGATCAGCAAACGCTCTGTTAGAGGGAGCCGAAATTGGATTTCGTAACCAGGTCAACTTGCTTGCTGCGATTCGTATCGTCAAGCAGGCAATCGCTCGTCAGCCCCGGTCTGGCCGTTCAGGCTATGACCGCGTTTCTTCAGGTTTTCAGCGTGATGACAGCGAAGATCCCAGCAAGCTGCAAGTTGATCCGGAGCTGCAAAGAGCAATCAACATCCTTGGGGAACTAGGACGCGAAGCATCGCCGCGAATCTCATCGCGCGCACGTCTTTGGCAGGCACGAGCATTGCAGGTTGCTGGGCAGGACGATGAAGCCCTGATTCAATTGACTGCCGTTCGTCAGCAGCGGCCCTTCAGTGCCGAAGCAATCGTTTCTGGTTTAGAAGAAATCGAGTGGTTGGCCAAACGTGGTCGGGGGCAAGAGGTTCTGCAAACGGTTCGCTACATAATCCGCGAACTTGGTGATCCAAGCGGGTTTGATGCGGAATTGGTTGGCTTTGAAGAGTTCCAACGCCGCGTGCTTGAGGCGATTGCGGGGCTTCGCCGGGCTGGCGAATACGAGAACGCGATCGATACTGCCCGCAGTCTTCCACCAGTCTTTGACCTTTCTGATTCGTTCACTCAAGAAGGTATCTCTTACCAAGAGTGGGCGGAATCAACGATGAATGACGGCACCGATATCAATGGCGAAGTTACTCGTGGGGCGTCGGAGCTGGCGCGTTCGCGTTTTCGTGCTTCGGGTGACGCTTTTGCTGCCGCGGCGAAAGCAAGATTCAACACCGAGGAGTTCTTGCCAGCGCAATGGGCAGCGATCGAAGCCTATCAGAAAGGCCGGCATTTTCGTCGTAGCATCGGATTACTTAAAGAATACTTGCGCTATGAACGACGCAGCAGATTGCCTCGTGGACTCGTCGCCTACGGTCGGGCCTTACTAGCAGAAGGGAAAGAAAATGAGGCGATGAAAGCGCTCACCACGTGCATTGTCGAATACCCCCGTGATCCGCTCCGGTATGACGCTCGGTTAATGGTTGCGATGGCAAAGATTGAAGACAATAAACCCGAGGAAGCGATTGGGTATTTGATGGAGAATTTGCAGGACGGCGAGCTGACCCCCGACAGCCCCGCTTGGAAGAATTCACTGTTTACGATCGGCGAATTGCACTATGAACTGGCGCTTCAGAAGCAGCTCGAAGCAAAAGAACTGCCCGCGAAAGCCCGCAGCAAACTGTTTCTGGAAAACCAAGATGTTTTGGAGCAAGCAATTCGGTTCCTAGATGAAGCGGTCGCTCGTTATTGGCCCGAATCTCGAGCCGAATCAGCAGCTTATTTGTCTGCACGTTGCCACGTCTTGGCGGCTCAATTACCCGAGGCAGAATCACAATCACCGGGAATCCTGGAGGCCGCACGTCGATCGCTGCGGACACAGGTTGACCAAGAACTGCAAATCGCGATGGATGGTTTTTTAAACCTAAAGCGGCATCTGCTTGCTCGTGAAGACGAAGCAAAGTTGTCACCGAAAGAAAATGCGATGCTCAGAAACTGCTTTATGTGCGAAGCAGAAATGCTTCGCGAGATGGATCGTCTCGAAGAAGCGGCACAGTCTTATCGAACGGTGGAACTGCGATACATGAACCAACCACTGGCGTTGGAAGCGATTCTACATCGTGCAAACTGTGTTCGACGCTTGGGAAGAAGTGATGAAGCTGACTTGTTGATTCGTCAGGCTAGCGTTGTGTTGGGTAGGATCCCCAAACGCTGGGACAACAGCTTTCAAGAAATTACACGGTTTGATCGAAACGGGTGGCAACAATACCTAAGCTGGATGAACGGCCGTATTGCCGCTCGCGGAGCCTAGGAAACAGCAAGGTGAAAATTTGATGGACTCTAAAACTCTGGCTGATTTGATCAGCAAGCGACACGCGACTCTGGTTGAATTGCTTGATCTCAGCAAAGATCAAGTTGCGGCGATCAAGACTGGACGAATGAGCGACTTGATGACTATTTTGTCCGACAAGCAGCGGCCCATTCAGACGCTTTCGCAAATCACAGAGAGCCTCCGGCCGGCGCTTGCCGATAACGCAGATGCAAGACATTGGACCGATCCATCACAGCGTGTCCGTTGCCGTGAACAACAAAGCCAGTGTGAAACCATGCACGCGAAGTTGTTAGAAATCGAAGCGGCTTGCGAAGCGCTGTTAGAAGAAAACCGGGCGGACATGACCCAGCGGTTAGAACGACTAAGCAGTGGAATTGATGCGACGACTGGATACTCACAGGCCCAGAGTTTTTCAACTCAATCGACAATGCCGGTCAACACGGGAAGTCAGCTTGATCTTTCAAGCGACTGAATGCTCTTTTGTCTCGCCCTTTTTTTGACGCGATCGCCTTCGTGAAACTCGTATTCCCATTGCGTTTCAGCTAGGTGCTTCGCTATGCGAAACCTCATGACTTTTTTTCGCATCCAAATTGCTGCGTTGTTTGTGCTGGTGGTTTCTTCCGTCACGGGTGAAGAACCGGCTGCTGCGCCGTATCGCTTGCCTGTAACAAGCAGTGATAAACTGTTGCTTGCTGGCCAAGAAGATCTACCATCTTGGTTGCAGGTCGAGGATGCGTCCGCTTTGTCGACACGCACAAGTCGTGATGAATCCGAGCAAGACTTGCCGTCAATCACGCACGCGATCGCCAACATCGATCCCGGGAAACCACCCGCGGTGGCGTTGATACCTAGTTACACGCTGAACCAGTCCCGTAGCAACCGAGTGGTACGTTACGAGGTGCCGCTGGCTGATGCGCAATCGCATGCGGAATTTGCCTCGCTTGGAGTACAGGGCAAGCTGATAAGTATTGAAAAAGAGGATCCCAGTCAACGAAGTTCGGGCGAGCGATGGAGAGGGTTTTTGAGTCCCATGTCTCGACAGCGTGAAGCAGAAATGGTTCAAGTCGTTCGATATGAGGTTCCCGCCGAGGAAATCAATTTCCATGCTCAGATGCAATCATCCAGCGGGCGTCGGTTGGCTGGCGAAATCGTCAATCATGGATTCATGCCGATGCCTGAGGTGCGGTTTTTTCAACCCAAGGCTCGCGTATTCATGGACTTGAAAAGTGATAACGACAGCGAGTTCGATCTTTTCGCCGACGGAGCAATCCTAGCTTCGTTGGACGTGATTGAGCTCCACTTTCCGATGCCGCTGTTCAGCGAAAGGTTTGGAGAGCTTTTCGGCACTCCGTCGCAGCTTTCCAATCTTGGTTGGCGAGTCGGTGGAACCGTGGGGCTGGGCATTGCGACGGCACTCAATAACGGAACCGAAAACGGCAGCGCCCCAGTGACAACACTCTCGTCCGGGATTCGCTATGAATTTCCGTTGGGCCGTCCATCTCGTGAAGTGCTCGAAACGGGCGACCTGCGATTAGACCAAAGAACCCGTGTCGGCATTGAATTGGGCGTCCAGGGCGGCATTTCAACACGTGAATCGCTGAGCGATAAGACAGACGTCGGAGTCTATTTTGGGTTCCAGGTCGATACGCCCTGGGGAGGCTAGGCTGCTAAATTAATGGATTGAAGGCGCTGGGGCGGGTTCATGATCACTTTGGCAATTGACTTTTTACCTATAGTTCCCGCAGGTGAATCGGCGTATTATCCGTTTCCACCGACTATCCGTTCACTAATGACCCAAGAGATCAAACATGACTCGACAAATCACTTCGTTGCTTGCATTGGCTTTATTCGTATCGCCGTCTTTCGCCGATACCGGCGCCGCAGAAACCGTATCGACCGAGGCTGGTAAATCTTGCGCGGGCGAATCCTGTTCAATGAGCGGTAGCGAGTGCGAAGGCGGCAGCTGTCCGATCGAATCAGCCATGGCAAAGTTGCCGAAGATGACCTACATGGTCGGAACCGAATCGACTTGCTGTAGCGCCTCCGCCGAAACACTTGCGACCAAGCACGACGCGCCGGTCCAGTTCGTCGTTGACGAAAAGACTTACGATTCCAAGGACGAAGCGATGGTTGCGTTGGCCGAATCAACCGAGACCTTTGTCAGCACGTTCGCATCGACTCACAAATGCGAAGTTAGTGGCAAGATGACTGTCGCTGGCTTATCCACCACTTGCAGTGCAACGGCGGGCAAGCGAGCCGCTCTGGCCAAAAAAGCGATGGATGGCGTGGACATGACCTACTTGGTCGGCACCGAATCGTGCTCGTGCCCCATGCAGGCCGCATCAATGGCAAAGACATCAGGTGAAAAGAAGCAGTTTGTCGTCGCTGGCGAAACAACCTGCTGCAGTGTTGACGCCCGAGTCAAACTTGCCCATGCCAAGTACAAAGCCGCAGTGGAAGCATTGGCAAAGGCCGATGCAGGCAGCGAAGCCGACGTCCAGATGTAAGTTATCAGTTCCCCCGTTTAATCTGGGGGATTTCTAATTCATCGAACAACGCAGTTTGCAACATAAGCAGGCTGCGTTTTTTCGTGCGCTCACGCTGCAACAGCTAGAGAGTCGCTGTTTAGATACGTGGTGGATTTTGCCACGGACGATTGGGATAGGCCCGAGATCAATCGAAACTTGGCTGGATTTCTGCCAAATTCACCTTGCAACCGGGGCTGGAGGAAAGCTATCAGCCAAGGTGCCTTTCGTTGCACTGCGCCGTTTTCGATACTTTTGGCGCGCAGCGATCCCAGTCATTCGGAGCTAGACCGTGTCAGATTATTGGATCGACCCAACCAAGTGTGAATCTTTAGCCGTTCTTGTTGAATCGGTTGCTGGTCGTTTGTTGATCGAACATCAAGCGGCAATCTGCTTGGAACTAGATATTGATGTCCAACTTGACGTTCCCGCCGATCCAGCATGGACATGCGATCTGGTGCGATCGTTGGTCGGTCAGTCGCTTAGCGAAATGTCGACCGGTGGCGACCTGATGATCACGGCTGTTCAAACCGACCAAGGTGTCGAATTGGAAATCGCCGATACCGGTGGCGATGCTGATGGACGAGCACAAAGCCGGCCAATGGCAGCCGCAGCAATTGGTGCTTCGATTCAGTGGCAAAATTGCCCCCAAGGTGGTGCCAGCGTCACGGTGTTGTTCCCGCCACCACAGGAAGACCAACAGTCAGTTCAACATTCCAAAGCCGCTTAAGAAGTCATGATCAACCTTTTTCAATCCACCACAATTCCCGCGTTGGAGCATTCGCTGAACTTTGCTCAGCGAAGACATGATTTGTTGGCTGGCAACATGGCGAACATGGATACGCCTGATTACCAATCACGGGATTTGAGCGTTGAGAATTTCCACGAAGCACTTGCTGATTCGATCGCGGCGGGTTCCAACCCAGCATCGGTTTCACCGACCACGCGAGATCAAATCGCTTACGGACCACGTGATGCAACAGAGCAAGTTGTTTTTCACGATGGCAGCGATGTTTCGATGGAGCATCAGGTCACTGAAATGTCAAAGAACAATCACTTGCACAGCCTTGCGATCACAACGATGCGAAGCCAGTTCGCTCTGCTTCGCGCGGCTATCACCGAAAGAGCCTAGGAAGAGCGATTCGCTGGCAGCGATTAGCAACTAGCCACTTGTCCTAAACGCTCCTTCCATTTGATTCCCGAACACCAAACCCACCCTTTCATCCCAACAGCCAAAAGCTAATAGCTTACAAAACTATGCTAAAAGCACTCGACATCAGCACATCGGCGTTGGTTGCCCAACGCACTCGGTTGAACGCTGTTTCCGGCAATATCGCAAACATGTCATCGTTGACCGACGAAACTGGAAAGCCAAGCCCTTATCAAGCTCGTCAGGTCGTTTTCCAGACAGACGAAACCAAATCGGTCTCCGGTGCATCTGGCGTCAAAGTCTCAGAGATCAAAATGGACGACGCCGAGCCGTTGTATCGCTATCAGCCAACGCATCCATTGGCGATCAAGGATGGCGAACATAAAGGCTACGTCGCTTATCCGAACATTGATTTGACCACGCAAATGGTGGATGCACTGGAATCGACTCGCGCCTATGAAGCCAACGTTGGTGTGATGGAGATCACCAAAGGGTTAAGCCGCGAAACGTTAACTATTTTGGCTTAAACGAATTTGCGTTTTGTCCTAAAACCTAACTCTTAAACCGTAGCACCTTCTTCCTTGCGTCCTCTTTCTGCCATTTCGCCGCCCGCACGTCCTGCATCACCCTTTGGTGATGTTGCTGGCAAGGCTACGCGAACAGAGACGCCCAACACCGGTGCCGATAAGTTTGCCAAGTTGTTGACTGGCGAGGTCAAAAGCGTCAACAGCATGCAAACTGACGCCAACGCGATGGTTCACAGCATGTTGACGGGTGGCGATGTCAACGAAGCCGAAGTTTTGACCGCAGTTCAGAAGGCTGACCTCGCGTTTCGGATGTTATTGCAAGTAAGGAACAAGCTGATGGAAGCCTACCGCGAAGTTCAGCAAATTCAAATTTAGAACACTCATTCTTAAAACCAAACGCCTAAAACACTAGTACCTTCTTCTTCATGAGTTTCATCAAAGAATCGACCGACCAGGCTCGCGAAGCTTTTGTTTCAATGCCAATGCAATCGCGGGTGATCACCGTGATGTTGGGTGCTGCGATCGCGATCGGGTTGGCGTTCTTGGTAAAGGGCGACAAGTCCAAAGGAACTGAATTTCTGTTCGGCGGCGTGTCTTTTAGTGTTCAAGAGTTAGCCGCGACCGAGCGCGCTTTCAGCCGCGCAGGGCTAAACGCTTGGCAACGAGAGGGACAACGTATCCTGATCCCAAGTGATTCTAAAAGTGAGTATCTATCGGCACTCGAAGATTCGTCGACACTACCGATGTCGATGCACAGTCGTGTTCAAGACGCGATTGATGCGGGAACCGTCTTCGATTCCAGCGACCTACGGGCGTCTCGTGAAAATGTTGCAAAGGAACAAGAACTTGCCTCGACGATTATGTCGTTTGACGATGTAAGGATGGCAAAGGTTGAACATGACCGCGGCGAACGGGTCGGGCTTGGACGAAAAACACCCCAGTCTTGCAGCGTTTTTGTTCAACCGGATGGATCGTCGCCATTGCCACGCGGCCGGATCATGGCGATTACCGAATTGATCAAGGCGTCCTACGCCGGGATGTCGGCTGACGATGTCAAGGTAATCGATGCCAACGCAACGGGCATCAGTAGCTTGGTAGATGAGGAAGACCCGATGCTTCGTAAGCAGCAAGAAGCAGAAAGTTGGATCAAGCAAAAAGTCAAATCGTTGTTGGTTGCCTACCCGGCGCGAGTGGAGGTCACTGCTGAAATTGATCCCACGATGGACGTTGAAAAAACAGTATTAAAGTATGATGCCGAACCGACCAATCTTTATAGCAATAGCAAGAAGATCGAAGCAGTCACCAATCGTGAACCTAGCGGTGGCGTGCCCGGAGCCGGGCCTAACGCCACGACCGTTCGAAGCGGAAGCGTTGATGAAACCTTTCAAGCGAGCAAGACAAAAGAAGACAATCGCGAGTCGCGCGGTGTTGCCGGACAACAATACGAAAATTCTCGGCTAGCTTCATTGCAAGTCAAGCAGGTGAAAGTCTCTGTCGGCTTGCCGATTAGCTTTTACCAACGTCAGCACGTCGAAGACAGAATGAGGGAGGATCCCAACCTCGCTCGAGCGGATGTTCCGCCGATGAATGACACTGACTTTGAAAACCTAAAAAGCAAAACTGAAAAGAGTATCCAAGAAGCGATCACTCCTTTGCTTCCGTCGGTTGCCGCAGGTGCTGACATGTTCCCATTGGTGAGTGTTTGGGAGTTCCCCGATGCTCCTGCGGTGGAACCGCCCTCGCCTCAAACGGCCAAAATTGCACTGACGTGGCTTGCCAATTCCTGGCAATCCATTGCCTTGATGGGGTTGGGTTTGCTCGCTTTATTGGTTGCCCGTTCGGCGGCAAAGGGTGGCGGTGGATCCTCGCCGACGGAATTCAACGAAGGCTTTGGGATAGAACTGCCTCAACCGCCACCGGAAGTCGCCGCCGATCCGGATGACCCCGACAGCATGATGATTACCGGTGGATCACTAAAAGATGAACTGCTGACATTGGTCGAAGACAATCCGGAAGTTGCTGCCAATGTGATTCGCGGATGGGTAGGCGAAGCAGCGTAGAAATTCGCTCTTTCCAAATTCTGCCGATTTCTTCTAAAGTCGATCTTTGTGAGAGGTTTTGTACTCCACCAACCTTGGAAGGATCCAATTGGCGGCAGCAATGGCAGGTTCAGCGGTAGAGACAGCGATCGGACGCGATGCGCGAATGCGTCGTGTCGCTATTTTGTTGAGTAGTTTGCCAGCTCCGATCGCAGGCAAGCTGCTCGGTACGATCGATCCAGCGTCCAAGCAGAGCCTGCGTCGAACAATGACCACCTTGTCGGATGTCGATCCGATGGAAAGGCATCGCGTCATCGAAGCCTTTCGAGTCTCGATCGGTCGGCAATCAACAGATCAATTTGCGGCAATGAATGATGAAGGTGACACCTTCGAATCGAGTTCACAATCGGGTGCATCAAAAAGTCAGTACGGGAATGGTTTGCAAGCATCCCCGGTTCTGAAGAATGCATCCCCGGAATCGACATCAGCAAACAATGATGCCGATCAGAACTCTCCTTTGGCATTCTTAGCCGATGTAGATGACCAGTCTTTGGCCGATTTGCTGAAAGACGAACATCCGCAGGCAGTCGCTTTGGTATTGGCTTCGGTACCGCCTCAAACAGCGGGTCGGGTGCTATCGCTTTTGCCAGATCAACTGCGCAGTCAAACAATCAGTCGAATTGGGCGACTGGGAGAAATTCCAACGGAAGCCGCCGCCGATTTGGCAACCCATTTCCGCAGCCGAATCGGTGAGAATCCATCGACGAAATCAAATGCAACTGGACAACGAAAGCTCGATGCGATCTTGGCTTCGATGCCAAAATCTGATTCGTCATCGCAATCGCATGACCCAGTTCAAACAACCCAATCTGCAACTCCAAGCCCGGATGGACGTTCTGATGCCGAGGTCTCAGCGATTGACTTATCGCATCGACTTCGGGTGGTCAGTGAGGATGCACCAAATACGAAAGCGCAAACTGCCGAACGACCAGCCAATGTCGATGCGCCGCCGACCACCAATCCAGCTAATTCGACACTTGGTTCCACTGATGCGATTCATGATCGACTCCTGTCGCTGTCACCGACACAGCTTTGTCAATCATTGGCTCGCGTCGAAACGCGGGAAGCGATGTTGTGTCTTTGCGGACTTCCTAATCCTGTCGCCGAAGCCGCGTTGGCCATGTTGCCCAAGGGACAAGCAAAGACAGTTCGCGAGCAGATTAATGGCCTTAGTGCGTTGAACCTGCGTGACATCGATAATGCCAAAGAAAGTGTTGCACAGGCATCGATGATGTTCACGGATAAGTCCCAAAGAGCCATGGCGGCATAGGATTGAATGCTGCAACAGTGTCGTAGCTGGACGGACTAAGGTTCAGATTGATCAAGGTTTATCTGAACCCTGACGGTATCAGATACGGGGCACTCGAAAACACTCAACTACATTTTTCCGCGTTCTGAAATCTCCATGGCAAGCGTCCTTAAATCTGAATCGAATCAAGTTCCTGCCACAGAGTCTGGTTTGGATTCGGCGGCGCGCGAAGTGTCAGGGCTAGCGGGGTTCAATTTAAATGACTTTGCAAGTGAAGGCCAGAAACACTTGGAAGAATGCAGTCGCCAAGTACGGAAGATGCTCGATCAAGCAGAAGTCGACGCGAAACAGATCCGCAAAGATGCAGAGCGGAAAGGGCATGAAGAAGGCCTGCGTAAAGCGGAAGCTCAATTGGAACAACGCGTCAAAACTGAGGGTGATCAACGAGCAAAGAGTGGCCTGAAGATCATCGAAGATGCCGTCGCTCAAATGCATGAAAACTACGGGCAATGGATGCAACGATATACAGAGTTGTTGAACGGGATCGCGCTAGCCGCTGCTGAAAAGATCACGCATCGAAAACTTGAACAAGAATCGGACTTGTTACTTACTTGGGTAACCGAGGCCGTCATGAGCACACGATCTGCTCAGCGTTTAAGCGTCGCGGTTCATCCAGAAACATTGGTCGATTTGGGTGAGAAACTCGACGAGTTGTTGGCGTCACCTGATTTGCCGGAATCGACCAATGTGGTTCCCGACGCGTCGCTGGGGCGAACGGAAGTTGTGGTTCGTCAAACCGGTGGTGAGATCCAAGCGGGACTTGATGCACAGATCAGCCGTTTGGCGGAGTTGCTGCGATGAGTTCGCCTACTCGACTTGCCTGCCCTCCCCTGCCCCGTTTGAAAACCATTCAATCGCTGATCGATTCGTCCGTAACGCATCGTGTCTCTGGACGTGTTGCGGCGGTCACCGGCGAAACATTGGAAATCGAAGGCATGACCGCGCCGATCGGTGCTGTTTGCGAACTGTCCACGGCAAACGATCGAAAAATCAATGCTCGCGTGATTGGATTTCGAGGCAATCGACCCATTCTAGCTCCAATGCAACGACTGGTTGCTGTCTCGGCTGGGGATCGGGTTCGCTTGGTCAACCATCATGCAAAAATCAAAGTCGGTCCGTCCATGTGTGGTCGCGTGATTGACGCGTTTGGGCAGCCGCTCGATGGTCGACCGCTGCCATCCGATTTGGTGGCGGTTGATGCTGATCGCAGTCCGCCGGAATCGCTCGATCGTCCACCCATTGATCAAGCTCTGCAAACCGGTGTGCGGGCAATCGACACCATGTTGACGTGTGGGATCGGTCAACGGCTTGGCATTTTTGCGGGCAGCGGTGTTGGTAAAAGTACGTTGCTGGGCATGCTGGCGCGAGGAACCAACGTTGATCGAATCGTGATCGGTATGATCGGCGAACGAGGTCGTGAAGTTCAGGAATTCATCGATCGCTCGTTGGGCGAAGAGGGCTTGAAACGCAGTGTGGTCGTTGTTGCGACCAGCGATCGGCCCGCCGCACAGCGAGTCAGTGCCGCATGGACGGCGACGGCGATTGCAGAGAGCTTTCGAGAAGAAGGCGAGAACGTTTTGTTGTTGCTTGATTCTGTAACGCGTTTCGCAATGGCTCAGCGTGAACTTGGATTAGCCGCTGGTGAGCCACCAACGACACGTGGTTATCCGCCAAGTGTGTTCAACCTGTTGCCTCAATTAGTGGAACGAGCTGGGCGTACTCGTGCGGGGTCTATCACTGCGTTCTATACCGTGCTTGTCGAGGGTGACGATAACAACGAACCGGTTGCCGATACCCTGCGTGGCCTACTTGATGGGCACATCATGCTAAGTCGAAAGTTGACTTCAGAGGCCCATTGGCCACCGATCGACGTCCTGGAAAGCCTTAGCCGGTTGCAGCCGCATCTGGCATCGCCGGAACTAATGAAGGCTGTGTCTTCAGCGCGTGGACATTTGTCGCAGTACGCTAACAGTGCAGATTTAATTTCGATCGGGGCTTATCGAGCTGGCAGTGATCCGAAAACAGACTTAGCGATCGCGATGCGTGGGCCGATGAAGGAACTGCTGACACAAACGGCTGACGAAATCGCAGAGTTCGCGCAGTCGGAATTGCAGATCGTCAACATGATGAACCAGGCCGACATGGCCTCGCAAATGCAACAGCAGCAGGTCACTCAGCAACAACAACAGGCGGCGGAACAACAGCAGCCAACGGTTGCACAGAAGTCACCGGCACAACCGCAGGGAGCTGAGTGATGTCGTTTCGGTTTCGATTTGCATTTTTGTTGGATCTGCGCCGTCGCGAACGTGACGAAGCAGGCGCGTACGTTGGTCAGGCAACTGAGGCAATCGCCAAAGTCGATGAACAGATCAGCGAAATCAATCAGCAGCGTGAAGCACTGAAACAGCATCAAACCGATATCCGAATTGGGTCTGTTTCGGTCGACCGAATGCTGTCGAGTGGCCGCTACGACCTGCAGTTATTGGCCGATATCGCGGGGCTAATGGACACCAGAGAAAAGCTGGATCAAGAATTCCAGCGACGTCAGGACTTGTTAGCGATTGCCCAAGGCGAAGTGCAGCGGTTTGAGAAGCTGGAAGAACGGGCTCGAGAAGATTATCGCGTTGAGCAGCTGCGACAAGAACAAGCAGAATCGGATGATCGCAACTCAGCAAAGTTTCTGATGCAATCAAGAGCGAATAAGTTGAACCAGGGGCCAGCCGGACATTCTAGCGAGACAGAGGTAAGGTCATGATTTCAAAGTTGCTGACGGCATTCGCGGCTTTTTGCATCGGAACCGTAATCACGCAAATGATCTTGGCTGGCTACATGGTCGGCAGTGGTCGACTTGACACTGACACGGTGACCAAGGTTGTAGCGTTGGTCAATGGAATCGACATTTCGGGAAAGCGGTTGCAGCAAATCATGCGTCAGGGGGAAGACCGTGAACAACCCGATTTCGATGAGATATTAGAAGCGCGTAAGCTAGATGGTTATGACTTGGAAATGCGTTTGCAGTCCCAGCAAGCCTTCCGCGATGAGCTCAGCACAATGCTAGCGGAACTAAAAACAAAGACTGAACGCTTTGATGCTCGTTACAACGCTTTCAATGGCGAACTTGAGGAAATACGCAAAGGAGTTCAGGAAAAAGGGCTACAGGATGTGCAACGTACGATTCAGTCACTTGATGCGGTTCAAGCAAAGAATCAGCTCTTGATCATGTATGACGATGAAAGAATTGATGACGTTGTCACAATTATTCAAGCTATGCCCACAGAAAAACGAAAAGACATACTGGCAGAGTTTACCGATGCGAAAGAATCGGAAAAGCTTGCCGAAATTTTGAGACGCATTGCTGACGGTCAACCAACAAAATCGTTGATCGATCAAGCGGCTCCGAGATAAGAGGCTCATCAACTTCCGGGGGGAACCAGTATGAGCGAGTTGGTCAAAGAGGCTGCGCCATCGCTCAGTCCCGCTACCGATTTAAGTAATCAAGCCATCAACAAGCGAAAGCTGTTAGCACTTTCGTCTCGCGGAAATGCTTCCGGGGGATTTGACGGTGGCCAAGCATCATTGGTGGTGGATGCCTTTGCGGAAGTCTTCGCCTCCATGGCAATTGCCAGCCCACCGCCAATCGAGAATGCCGACAATGTCGAGAGCGTTCCCGAAAGCCCGCAAGGCAAAAGCGATACCATCGAATCGACTGACCGGTCCAACGAGGCTAGGCCAGAGCAGACGCAGCCCAGTCGAACTGATGCAGGTGAAACGCAAGCTCAGGATTTGGGTGTTAGTGAGTTTGCTGTTCAAGCCGAGGTTGCGAAGAAAGTCGAAGCCGAAATTGTAGAACAAACTGATGTTGGCCCCAGTGAAGACAGTGAAGACAGTGGATTAACGAGCACTGCCGAGGCCGAAGCGGTGCTGGAAAATGAATCGACCGAAGCGGCACAGCTGGCCGTTGCCGCCACGATCGCAACCAAGTCCAACGATGTTGAACTTGGTGATCAAGCTCTGCCTTCGACAACCGAAGAAAACGAATCGGTCGATGCAAAGCCGGTCGTTGCACCCGTGGACACAGGGAAGGCACAGGCTGCTGGTCAACCGATCGACAATGATAGGTTAGCCCAGGCAGAGACCGCAGAAAGCGGTGAATTACCGTCTAATGATCAAGCCGGTGGAAGCTTGGATCGTAACGGCGACGAACAGCCAGATTCAGGCGACCGACGTCGATATTCCAAAGACGATGGATCAGCTAGCGATCGACTCGTCAACGCCACCGCTGAAAAGTCCGCAGGGACTGCAAAGACAGCAAATGGCATTTCGGGCAACCAGCAACCCGAGGCCGTGATCAATCAGTCAAGCGGAGCGTCAGCAGCACCAAGTGGCGATCGGACAGCGGTTCCACCGATAACCAATGCTGCCAGTGCCGCGGCTAATGCTGCGATTACAGCAGTGAGTTCGGCGGCAAACGGAACGGGGTCGGCAACTAGTTCCGCTTCAAATGGGGCAACCGGCACTTCGGGAATCGCCCGAAGTTCGGCGACTGCGGATGGGTCAAGGATGGTGTCCGGTTCCAATCCGTCGGGACGTCCAGAATGGGCATCACAACCCAAATCTTCGAACAAAGCAGAGGCCAGCAACAATCAAGCTGAAACTCTCAATCGTATAAAACTAGTCCAACGCGTCAGTCGCGCGTTCCAGCATCTTGGGCCCGACGGCGGTGTCGTGCGACTACGTCTGGCACCGGTCGAACTGGGGACGGTTCGAGTCGAGATGCAGATTCAGCAGAAAAAGGTCAACGCTCGCGTGGTCGCTCAAACCGATGCTGCTAGCAGTGCGCTTCGCGAACACCTGCCCGAACTTCGAGCTCGTTTGGAGGCGCATGGGATGCAGATCGAAAGCCTGGAGGTGGAAACCCAGACTGGTGATTCAAATTCACCCGCTTTAGGTCAACGCTCGCAGAAAGATTCCGGCGATCAGAACCAAGCCAATGGCGAACGTCAAACGCAACCAGATCGACGTGAGCGAAAAGATCAAAGCCGAACCGTTGGGGCACCTGTTTCACGACAACCCGTTTCACTGACATCGATGGGCGGCGTTGACATACGATTCTAAGATTGGTCTCGCATTTGTCGTGAGCTCAGTCGTAGAACCATGTGATGGCTGCGTCAGCGTTGAATTTTGAAGTAGCGAAACTCGCCAAGAGTTTCGGCAAACGCGGGCTAACGCCAAAAGTCTTGACGGCTTTCGCTACCAGCCTTATCGCCAACCTGCCAAATACCCCACTTTTTTCCCGGAAGTCGAACTATGTCTGCAATCGGCCAAGCCACTTCAGCAAATTTTTCAGCCCAGGAAGCAGCCTCTCAGTCCGGTGGGGCTAGTGATGCCTTCGGTGATGTGGACCTTGATGGCTTTCTGCAACTAATGATTAGTGAATTGCAAAATCAAGATCCGCTCAGCCCAGTAGATAACAGCCAAATGGTTGCCCAAATGGGCCAAATTCGTGAAATCGGGGCGACTGATAAGCTCACCAGAACGCTTGATGGATTGGCGTCCAGTCAAGAATTGGTGACCGCCAGCACGTTGATCGGTCAGAACGTGACGGGCCTTGCCAACGATGCTTCGGAGGTCGATGGAGTGGTCGATCGCATCACCGTGGAAAGTGATGCGGAAAATGGAGCACGTTCGATCAAAGTTCACGTGGGTGGAAAGACGATGGACATTAATAACATTCGTGAGATTCAACCTGGGTAGGTTTTAACGATTCCATGGCTTCAAAAGCTGGGACTGCGTCAAAGTCACCTTAGGGCGAATCTAACCGCCATTTGATGACTCTGAGAGAGAGCCAAGTCCATGGGACTAACATCCGCACTTACCACTGCCCTGACCGGACTAACGGCCGCCGAGACACAGATTGATGTGATTGGCAATAACCTGGCCAACTCGCAAACGGTGGGCTTCAAGTCCTCTGATGTTGTCTTTGCAACTCAGTTTCTACAGACACTCTCTTTGGGTGCTGCCCCAAGTAATAACAACGGTGGAACCAATCCACGACAAGTAGGGTTGGGTGTTCAAGTTTCTGAAATCGCTGCCAATCACAATCAGGGCACGATCGAAATCAGTAGTAACCCATCGGACCTGGCCATTCAGGGCGACGGGTTCTTCATCGTCGAAGGTGCCGAGGGCGAACGCCTTTACACTCGCAACGGTATCTTCAAACTCAACAGCGATGCTGAATTGGTCAATTCCACGGGCCAACGCTTGCTTGGATATGGAATTGACGATCAGTTTCGTTTGCAGGAAACCAATCTGGTTCCGTTGTCGGTGCCGTTGGGTACCGAAAGCGTTGCCAAGGCGACAGAGAATGTCACCTTCGAAGGTTCGCTAACACCCGAAGGCGACGTTGCGACGGTATCGGAGGTCATTCAGTCGATTGTCCTTGGCGATGCAAATATACCGCAACCTGATGCATCAGGAACATTGATCACCGCGGCCCCGCTGTCAAATGCGCTCGGTGTAACTGCTGACACCGGCGGAGTAGGAACGCTTAACGCCGGTACTTATCAGTATAGGGTCGCGTTGGTCGATTCGTCTGGACTTGAATCGACGGTGAGTGCTCCGATCAGCGCGACGGTTGGGACCGGTGGCGCGGTCGATTTATCTGACTTACCAGCCGAACCAACGGGCGACTTTCCTACTGTTAATGTCTATCGAACTGGTCCCAACGGGAACGATTTCTTTCTGTTGGGCAGTGCCGCGGCGGGCGGCACGTTCACTGACAATGGATCGACTCCTCTGTCGGCAACGCCGCTTGATGACAGCACGTTGACGGGCAATTACACCTACATGGTGACCTACTTTCGTAATGGTCAACCCGAAAGTCGACCCAGTGAGCTGATCGGTCCTCAGAATGTCCTTAACGGACGAATCACTCTATCGAACTTTCCGGCTCCGCCCGTTCCATCGGTGGACGACGGATTCCCAGCTTATGATGAAGTTCGCATCTACCGAAACCTTGCCGGTGATCAAAACAACTTTTATCTAGTTGACACTGTTCCGCCAGGAAGCGTTTATACCGATTCGAAGTCCGATGCTGAAATCGCAGACCTTTCGATCCCCGGAAATCAACTGGTGAATTTGGACGGGCCAACGGTCAACAGCAGTACCTTGTTGACGAATGTTCTAAAACGCGATGGTCTTGCTTATTCCAACGCGTTTGAACTTGGCACACTTAGTTACAGTGGTCGCAAAGGAGGTCGCGCTCTCGGGACCAAACAATTTGAAATCACCGAAACCTCAACGATGCAAGACTTCATCGATTTCATTGAAGTGTCCTCTGGAATTCAAACACTGCAATTGGATTCGCAAAACCCAATCTTAGCGTCAGAGAACAATATCCCAGGTGAAACAACCAGTCTTGTCCCCGGTGGTTATATTGAAAATGGAGCGATGCGTTTCGTTAGCAATACCGGTGAGTTAAACGCACTTGAAATCGACCTTGCCGCTTTCCGTATTGATACAAGAGACGGCGGAGTTGAGAACCCTAACCTTGGGTTCGGCGTCATTCAAGAAGGTGTGGGGCAAAGCGCCGCCAGTGACTTTATCGTTTACGATTCGCTGGGTGTTCCAATCAACGTGCGAGTAACCGCGACGCTTGAATCACGTACCGATGAGCAAACGATTTATCGGTGGTACGCCGATAGCCCGGAAAACCAGCAGGGATCCGGCGGAACCAATGTTGCCGTTGGAACAGGTCTGTTGCGGTTCGACGGTAACGGTAGCTATATCGGTGCGACAAACTCGACCATCGCGATCAATCGCGACAACATTCCCAGCGTCTCGCCGCTGCAATTCGATCTGGATTTTGATTTAGTTTCGGGCTTGGCGACGCAAGACGCGACACTTGCGGCAACGCGGCAAGATGGTAGCGAGCCGGGGGTGTTGAATAGCTACGTCGTTGGTGAAGATGGCACGATTCGTGGTGTGTTTAGCAATGGTGTGACGCGTGATCTGGGTGCATTGCAATTGGCTCGGTTCGCTAACCCAGCTGGTTTGGAAGCACGTGGATTAAACGTCTACGCCAAAGGAGTGAACACTGGATTGCCGGTTCAAGGCTCACCAGGCGAAAGCGGTATCGGCAGTGTGATTGGTGGAGCCTTGGAACTGTCCAACACCGATATCGGAAGAGACCTAGTGGAACTAGTGCTTGCAAGCACCCAGTATCGAGGTAATTCGCGAGTGATCACAACGAGCCAGCAATTGATCGACGAACTGCTGAACCTGCGTCGATAAGTGGTGCTGTTTTTGGTTTGCCCTTACATCAGTTGCAATTTTGACAGACTACACCCAACAATACGACGCTCTGATCTTTGATTGCGATGGCACGTTGACCGATTCGATGCCGCTGCATTTCATCGCTTGGCGCGATACGATGCAGGAATACGGCATCGTGTTTGGTGAAGACGTCTTCTATGACATGGCTGGCATGCCCAGTGAAAAGATCATTGCCAAGCTGTCCGTCGAACAGGGCGTGCCGGTCGATCCTGATCTGGCAGCCCAGCAGAAGGAAACTGCGTTTGAATCGATGATCGGACGACTGAAATCTAAGCCCGAGATTTGCCAGGTTGCGCGAGATCATTTCGGCAGATTACCGATGGCAGTGGCTAGCGGTGGGATTCGGCCAATCGTCAAACGGCAGTTGGAACACCTTGGTATCTTGGATCTGTTCGGGGTGATCGTGACAGCGGAGGATACCGAACATCACAAGCCTCAGCCGGACGTATTTTTGAAGGCGGCCGATCTGTTGGATGTGGATCCAACAAAGTGCTTGGTATTTGAGGACAGCGAATTAGGATTCACCGCCGCCGACAAAGCGGGCATGGCCTGGATCGACGTACGCTAGGTATCGTCTTTTTTGTAGGCCGAATGGAGCCTCGGCGACATCCGGCATTGGGTTGGTGCGGGGGGTGGCCCCCAATGGCCCATGGCGGCCTACGCATTCATTCGCCAAAGTCATTCTGATTCACCAAAGCTGCTGGTTCAGTTCCGCCCCAATCTAGGTCGTAGTGTCCCTTTTCAGCGAATCGATGGAATGAGGACCAGGGCCAATCTCGTATTCTTGGGACGAGATGGTGCTTGCGTGGATTCCAGTGGACGTAATCAACACAACGTTCCAAATCCTTTGTATCTCGAACGGTGTGTTCCCAGAACCGAGGTTGCCATATTCCACGCTCGCCCCGGCGGGCTTGTGCCTTCGTGACGGTTGCTTCGGGAAGTCCCGTCAAAAGCCAACGGTCCGTGAACTTCCGTTTAATTTTTTTCAGACGTGTCGAGTAGTCAGAATCCGCCGGCGGGAGTGAGATCACGCAGTGCCAATGATCAGGTAACAGGACGGTCGCAATCAGTTGTAAAGGTTGTTCTTTGTGAACGGCAAGAATCGATTCCCGCAGGAAGCGTCGTCCTTCGCCGGTCGTCAAAATGGGGCGACGACCGTAGGTGACCAGGGTAAAGAAGTAGGTTCCACCTTTGACGAAGTACCGGCGATAGTCCGACACCGTGATTCTCCCGTGAACAGGTGCAAACCGTAAAGTATAGAAGACGTTCGGAAAGGGCGTTGTCGTAGGCCGAATGGAGCTTCGGCGACATCCGGCAATCCCCACCAAATACTCTCATTGCGGGATGTCGCTGTGGCTCCATTCGGCCTACGATATCAACTCGATTGTTTCCGATTTCATGTTCTGTTTTGTCGTTTCGTTCTATGGCCAAAGCTCCTAAGACTGCAATTTCGCCCACTCGTGCAGATGATTATCCACAGTGGTATCAAGAAGTCATCAAAGCCGCCGATTTGGCTGAAAATTCGCCGGTCCGCGGCTGCATGGTGATTAAGCCTTGGGGATACAGCCTTTGGGAAAATATGCAGCGGGCTTTGGACGACATGTTCAAAGCAACCGGGCATCAAAACGCTTATTTTCCGCTGTTGATTCCGATGAGCTACTTGGAGAAAGAAGCGGAACACGTCGACGGGTTCGCCAAGGAATGTGCCGTCGTCACCCACCATCGCTTGGAACCAGATCCGGACGGCGGGCTGCGGCCAGCAGGCAAACTTGAAGAGCCACTCATTGTCCGTCCAACCAGCGAAATGATCATCGGTGCGACGTTTGCAAAGTGGGTGCAAAGCCACCGAGATTTGCCGCTGCTGATCAATCAATGGGCCAACGTCATGCGGTGGGAAATGCGAACGCGGATGTTCCTGCGAACCGCAGAATTCCTTTGGCAAGAAGGTCACACGGTTCACGCCACCGAAGCCGAGGCGGTTGAGGAAACTGAACGGATGATCGAAGTCTATGCCGATTTTGCTGAGAACTGGATGGCGATGCCAGTGGTGATCGGATCCAAGACCGCTGCCGAGCGTTTTCCTGGTGCGGTGGATACGCTTTCCATTGAAGCGATGATGCAGGATCGTAAGGCGCTTCAAGCGGGGACCAGCCACTTCTTGGGTCAGAATTTTTCCAAGGCGCAAGAGATTATGTTCCAAGCCGAATCGGGCGAACGTGAACACGCTTGGACAACATCGTGGGGTGTATCGAC
Source organism: uncultured Rhodopirellula sp. (assembly GCA_964449225.1). Taxonomy (GTDB): domain Bacteria; phylum Planctomycetota; class Planctomycetia; order Pirellulales; family Pirellulaceae; genus Rubripirellula. The sequence continues at coordinate 3,232 of CAYVAN010000015.1, read as the reverse complement.
CCGGTTGGTCGGCGCACTGATCATGACGCACAGCGACGATGATGGCTTTGTGTTGCCGCCACGTTTGGCACCGCAGCACATCGTGATCCTGCCGATCTATCGAGACGATCAAAGTCGCGCCGCAGTGATCGAGTACGCCGAATCGCTCAAAAAGGAACTGCAAGCTCAACAGTACGCCGGTGTTCCCGTTCGCGTCATGATCGATGACCGCGACATGCGTGGCGGGGAAAAGAAATGGCACCATGTCAAACGTGGCGTTCCAATCCGTTTGGAAGTTGGACCCAAGGACATAGAAAAGAACGCAGTGTTCATGGGTAGGCGTGACCAGCCAAAAAGCGTTGGCATCGGACGCGACGAAATCGTCTCCACCATTGGTGAAGTCTTGTCGGATATTCAGCAAACGTTATACGACCGAGCTTTGAAAATTCGTGACGAAAACTCAGTAACCATCACCGACGAAAAAGCGTTTCGTGATTTCTTTACCACCCAAGATGAAAACACGATCCACGGTGGGTTTGCCTATTGTCACTTTGCCGATGAAGAATCAATCGAACCTCTGCTGAAAGAACTAAAGGTCACAATTCGCTGCGTGCCACGCGATAACAACGACACGCCCGGAACTTGCTTCGCAACCGGCAAACCAGCCGCCAAGCAAGCGATCTTTGCCAAAGCGTATTAGGCTGCGTCGCGACCTACTGCTGCGAGAACTTGATTTCATAAAGATTGCCCACGACGTACCCCGACTTTACGACCAAGAAAAGATCGTGGATGCCTGACGTCGGTGTGATCGGTTGGGATTGTTCTTGCCGGTTGTCCCAGCCGCCTGTCGACGCAATTGTGATCGTGCTTAGCACGGGGCCGTTGATGGAACCGGTTCGCAGTTCGATCACACCGCCTGCGTTTTCCGGGGGAACACCCACGGTCAACGTGACCCGGTTGCTCGCTTTTGCGAAGTTAAATTTTCGGAAGCAAACCCAATCGGCTTGTCCATCTTGAAACCCCAGGTCACCGATTCCGCCCTCGAACGCGGTGACGCCGCTGGATTCGTCAAATTGCTCGGCGTTGATTGTGCATCCGCTGACGCCTCCCAACGAAGACCGACCGTTGATGGTGGAACCAATGCGGTCCAATTTCATCAAGCGTTTCCAGCGGTCAAACGTCATCGGTTGCCAGCGATGTTTTGCGTGTAAAAGGTCCATACCAACGAACGCCTCGCTGGGACACGGATGTTGATACCGATTGTCTTTCATCGTGGTTTCATGAAGACCAGGAATCGAGCGTTGAACATTTTCTTCGCCTTGAGACCAAATTTCACGTACCAAACAGGAATCAATGTTGCTGGTGGAAATCTGATTGTCTTCAATGATTAGTCGTCTGTTGTGCGGTGGAAACTCGTCGCCGCGCGGGCGACCTTCCAGTCCGATTTGAGTGATCCGATTGTCGGTGATCTTGCAGTTACGAATTGTGGTATCGCTACAGTTGCCGATTTGAATGCCAATCGCATTTTGACTGACGTCGCAGTTTTCGATCAGCAGTGGCCCTTCGGAGATTTCAAAGAAAACGCCACGTTCATCAATTTCACCGTTGGCTTTTTGTCCGACATTGTCGGTGATGTTGCAATTCGTTACCCAGACGTCGCGGCAATGAATGTCGAACCATAAGCCACCCGTACGATTTTTTGTTATGAAACTATCTCGCACCGTGCAACGATTCACTAGCACAAACTTGGCACCCGCAATGGACCAACCGGTGTACCCAGCCCAACGGCCACGAACGTTGTTGCGAGTGAAATGGTTTCCAACAAAAATTCCGTTGTTGAATCCACCTGAAAAGCCGTAGGTGCCATTTTTGGAAACAACACAGTTGCGAACCGTTATGTCTGAAACGCCTTGGAATTGTGGCGGTGTTTGCTGGTCATTCGCTTCAAGATTCAATCCGCCGCTACCGTTGTTTTTGAAAACACAGTCCTCGATAACGACATTCTTGCATTCGCGTGCAACATGCAGGTTAGCACCGTTGGGAAATGACGCGGCGCCCGTGAAAACGAGTCCATCGATTTTCAGATTTTGGATGTTCCAAAAAGTCCAAAGCCAACCTTGGTAGGGATTGCGGTGTGGCCGCACGGCAACTTCCGTGCGATCGCGGTTAGGGTTTTTACCGCTTGGTGGTCGCAAGTAGAGTTGGCGATTGAAATCATCTACAAAGAAGGTGCCCGGTTCTAATTCGGGTCGGGTCAGTACTTGCCGAAGCATTTGATTGCCGTCCATCATCACCGCTTCACGACGGGCTATCAGTGACCGATCAAATTCGCGATCTGGTCCATGTGCAATTCCTTCGCTCGCAAATCCCCAGTCGCGGTTCCAGGGTTTTGAGTAGGCACCGTCGGATTCTCGTTGCCATGGTTTGGATTGTTGTCCATCGCCGGTCCAATCATCAAACCCCGTGACGATTGCAGTGCCGGGTTGCTTGGCGACCATGTGTAGATAGGCATTCACGTTGGGATTGCCCATCTCAAAAAAACCTTCTTCGCGGTAATCACCCGGTGCCAGCTCGATTCGAACCTTGGATCCACGTGCGTAGCTTCGTTTGGCAAACTCCAACGCCCGTCGAAGTGTCCGAACTGGGCGGTTGGCCACGCCGGAACCGCAGTTGTCGTTTCCGCGAACGGGATCGACGTGGTAGATCACGTCGGGCGGCAAACTGAAAATGTCTTCTGCTGCGCCCGTCGCCTGATTGGGTAGACCCGCAACCTGTTTCGGATGAATCGAATCTTGGGTTGTTCCAATCGTCGCAGTGATTGCAAGTAACAACGCGGCGAGTGCGAACCGGATTGGCGAAGTCATTGCGTGTCTCGGTGGAGTGAGTAACAGCCGACGATTTCTAAGATGCCCGTTGATAGATTGCGGTTAACAGGCTTTCGGTGTCTTTAAATTTCTTGCCGCTGGCAATCGTGTCATCGATAAGCTGCCGGGCATCCGATTCGCTGTGCCCGAGTGCCATCAGTGCGTCGAAGGTTTCGGCTAGGATTTGTGAACCGCCATCAATGACATCCGAAATTTCGCCTTTGTTGACCATCAAGGCGAATCGAGGCATCTTGCGACGTAGTTTGGCGATCACTCGTTCGCTGGTGGCCGGTCCAATGCCAGGTAACGTCGAAAGTTGCTTGGTGTCTTGCTGCTCAATTGCCAGGGCTAATTCCTTGACAGGGCGGACCATCGCGCGCAGCGCTTTT
>CAYVAN010000014.1:11064-34965 GCA_964449225.1 uncultured Rhodopirellula sp. | reverse complement strand
GGCTCTCCGAGCCGATAGCGCTGTCGGCTCGGAGAGCCGAGCGACATTGCCCAGCATTGGTGGTCCATATAGGTGCCATCGCTTACCATTGATTGATTACAAATTTTGAGGAGAGCTAGTCCCTTGTATGTCGCCGGTCTTTCTGGTTTTGTTGATCGCCTAAAACGATATGGATCGATTGTGATTGCGATCTTTGCGGCCAGCAATTTGGTTGTATCGGGCCAAGAAGGTCCATCGGCGAGACCCCAGTTTTTTACGCAGTATCCCCTGGAACGGTCGATACCTGATGTTCGGTCGAGTGGTCCGGTTCTAGGAACACCCATTCAAGGTGTTCAATCAGTTCCTTCAAGACGCGAATCCGAAAGCGTTGCGTCGATCACGCGTCAGTCGCAATCGAATGGGACAGAGATTGCGGTACCAAGTGAGTTGCAGGCTTTGTTGCAGCGCGGTGGCGAGCCAAAAACAATCGAACAACTGCGGCTTCTAGAAAATCAAAATCGTTTGATCGCCAGCAAGGCGTCCGCGTGTACCGTTAGCGTTCAAATCGGACCAGCGCAGGGTTGCGGCGTCATTATTACCGAAAGTGGTTACATTTTGACGGCAGCTCATGTTGCAATGCGTCCGAGGAAAACGGCGAAAGTAACATTGTCCAACGGTCGAATCGTCTTGGCAAAAACCTTGGGGATGAACCGAAATGTGGACGCTGGTCTCATGAAGATTGATTCAGGACAAAATGGAAACGCACCGTGGCCACACGCGTCGCTTGGCAAAAGCGCAGACCTGACTCCTGGAATGTGGTGTTTGGCGACGGGGCATCCTGGCGGCTACGATTCCTCGCGCGGACCGGTGCCCCGTGTGGGACGCATCTTGCGGACTCGCTTGGGGGCGATTGAAACCGACTGTGCTTTGATCGGCGGTGATAGCGGTGGCCCCTTGTTTGACATTGCGGGCCGCTTGATCGCGGTTCACAGCCGCATTGGAAACGATGTCACCGAAAACTTACACGTGCCCATCGATTTCTATGGAACATCTTGGGACAAAATGCAGTCAGGCGAAGCATGGGGGTTCTTACCAGGATTTCGTCCTGTCATCGGCGTCCGTGGTCCAGATTCATCCTCGGTCACTGTGTACCCCGATTCCCCAGCAGCCAATGCTGGAATCAAAACGGGAGACTCAATCGAACAGTTTGGCGATGTCGTCATCCGAAGCTTCGAGGATCTAAAGAAGGCTGTGGCTGACACGATGCCCGGCGAACGTGTTGCCGTTTGGGTTAGTCGTGATGGAAGCAGTTTTAAGAAAACCGTTGAGATTGGTCGCGATGAGTAAACGTGGAAAGAAGATGAATCACCGCAAAAATTCGTTCGTAAAACCGTTGCTCGTGCAACGATCGTTTACCAAGCACTGGGCCATTGCGATGGCCGTTTTGTGCATTTTATCAATGCAGACGCATCGTGTCTTCGCGGATCAACGTCGTGACAGCGGCGCGATGAACCGGTTGATTGCCCCGATTAGTCAATCGGTCAAAAAGTCGGTCGCGCAAGTTTTGACCGGTGGACGGCCGGTATCGCTGGCGACGGTTGTTGCGTCCGATGGTTATCTGCTGACCAAACGAAGCGAGCTTAGTGGAGACCCAATCAAGGTACGGTTGTCTGATGGTCGGATGTATTCCGCGTTGGTCTCTGCGGTTCGTCGCTCGCACGATCTTGCACTGTTGAAAATCGATGCTGATGTACCGCTTCTGCCGATTGAATTAACCGATTCCAGTCCCCCGGCTGGCAGCTTTTTGGTGAGTGCCGGTCGCACGGGACGTCCTATCGGTTTCGGTGCCCTGGGTGTGGCTGCCCGACGAATCGATCATCAAGGTCGGTTAGGTGTTCGATTGTATGACGACGGGAATGGTCGCGCGGTCGTGCGACAAGTCGTCGAGAACAGCGGTGCGGCAGATGCCGGAATTGAACCAGGTGATTTGATTGTTGCAATCAATGGGTTTCAGAAACGCGGTCGCGACAGCGTCGTTGAAATGCTGGGCGGCATGTTTCCAGGTGAACGTGTGCGTCTAAAAGTCTTGCGTCCCACACCGCTATCGGGCAATTTGGTCAACCTGAAAGTCATGGAAATGCAGGCCAGCATTCGCGACTTTAGCCAGCTTCGTGAGACAGAGAACGATTCTAAAGTGAACGGGCCGCGAAGCGTTCGCCTAAGCGGATTCGACAAAGTGATTCAACACGACACCGTCCTGGATCCCGATCAATGTGGTGGACCAGTCCTCGATTTATCAGGACGCGTGATCGGTATCAACATTGCCCGTGCCGGTCGCGTTGTCAGTTACGCGTTGCCATCGTCCTTGGTAATGATTGAGCTGCGCAGCATGCTTCAGGAAGCTCGGTCGGCGCAATAGACACGGTCAATTGCAATTCGCAACAAGCCTAACCAAAGTCGCCGCGTTGGATCAGCACGCCGGGGATGCCTTCCCGTTTCTCTTTTAGCTCACCGTCATCCATCACCTGCGAAACCTGGTCAAACCGGATCGCCTGCAATCCTTTGCAACGGTTGCACTGCAATACTTCCGCGTCGAACCTTGGGAAATCAGACTCGGTGCAATCTTCCAGAGTAAGCAGTTCCTCTGGTTTCAATTGATCGGAACTTACCGACAACAAAGCTTCCGTGGGCGCAAGACGCATCGTTTCAAACGGTTCGCACCATTGACCACAATCTTCGCAAAAGACTTCTCGATCCGTCGCTGACCAACCCGCCATCGTTAATCCTATCAAGACCGCACCCGATTCAATTGCCGAGAGAGCCCATTGTGCCAAACCGCTGGGCTGCCACCATCCTTGCTGATTGATGAAGTAGACGGCGTTGCCAAAAGCAACTGGGTTTGTGACCAGATCGATTAACGAGACTTGGTCTTCAAAAAGTGCCTTCACAAAAAACAGCCAAGCAGAATAGATGGCGACAAAACCGCACGCCAATCCAAGTAAAGCCATCGCGATAGGACTACGAGAATTTCCGATTCGGGCAAGCGTCGTCAATACAAAGCTGCTGGCAAGGATGAAGCCGCCAAGAAACAAGATGTTGACGTAGCCGATAACTGGGCACCAAACGACCAAGTACGAATAAGCGGCGGCAAGCAATGCGATGATCGGCATGCCCAAGAATAAAATGAGTAACGGTGCGAAACCGAGGCGGCCTGAATGTTGGTAGTAACGCTCGCTTGCCGAACGACTCATGATTCTATTCATCCCGATTTGAGTTCTGCGGACACGAATCGTTTACCGACGCCGGTAGATCCTCGCCGTGATCATCTTAAAGTGATGGTCATGCTGTTGCTGGACATCCCAGCCCAAGTTGCTGATTTTTTTTGGTATGTCGACCAGGTTTCGATTTCGCAGGCCGGTTTGCCAGGCGAAGAAACGGTGCATCGTCCACAGCATCCATCGTGCATAGAGTCGCTGAAACGGTTCGCAGGGTAGGCAAAAATCTACAAAGTAAAGCGTGCCTCCATCGGCGATCGAACTTAGGATCTTCGGAAGCAAGTCATCAAGCGAATCGTTGTCGAAGCAATCAAGAAAAAAGGCGGTTACCACCGCATCATGTTTTTGCTCGAAGTGCTTGGCCATCGTCGCGTCTGCTTCAATGAAATTGACCCTGTCTTGCGCCCCCGCACTGCGGATCCTGTTTCGTTGCAGCTGTAGCATCTTGGGGGACTGTTCGATCGATGTAAACTTGGCATCAATGTGGCATTGCGTCAGTTCGGTCAACAATCGTCCGTCGCCATCACCTAGAACCAAAATTTTCTGCGCGTCGCCAAGATGGTCCGCAAGCGATTTCCTCGCTCGCATGAGTGCATCACCAAACGCACACCATTCGATCCATCGATAGACCGAAGACAACCGATCGTATCCAGCGATGCTTCGTCCTGTCCGATGGGATTGATCACAATGTGTTTGATGACTTAAATCAACCACGGCACGAAAAAAATCGGAGGTATGAACAATGTCGAATCTGCAACGAAACCAGCCGGCAGGATGCCACCGGGAAAGCCATCCAGCGGAACCGAACCGGACAGCCTGCGACGAAGGCTAAACAACGAGATAACCGCTAATAGTGCAAAGCTAATCGCAAGCAAGCTGCTTGCTTTCCACGGTGCGAACCCAGACCATCCAGCACCCCACGATACCACGCCAAAGCCAGCGTTAGACGCGATCAAAATTCCCCCGGCAAAAGATCGTCCACGATCCATTAAGCGACCCGGTAACGAATCAAAACCTTGTGCATGATCCAATTCCAATTCACATGCCGCGACAAAAATACAGTTGCATGTGAACAGTGCCCAAGCAAGTCCAAACGTTACCAACATCGGAAGATGCGTTGTCGGTTCCGCAAACACACTCGGCCACAAAACGATGCTGACCCCGCCTGCGAACAGGAATCCGACTTGAACTTCTTTGGGAATCCGCCGAAGCGGTGTTGTCGCAAAGTGAACCCCAGCTCCGTAAACCAGTACCGCCGCAGCCAAGCTGATTCCAAGCACTTGGATCGAATAGTCAACGCCAAGACAGACGACCAACGTATCTATGATCAGCAGGATCATCCAGGTCATCGTTAGATTGCGACGATGCCGCCGATGGAATTGGTGACGAAATGTCACCGGGGCTTGAGTATCAATACGAGCAGCATCGAGTAGTCGATCAGCGCAGTAGATAAGCCAGACCGTCAGGCCTAAGGAGACGCTCTGCGCAAGCGTCGGAATTTGATCTGCAAAGCTGATGCAGAAAACAAATTGCCACATGACAGAGACGGCTACCGCATCGAGCGAAAGAGCGTGGATGCTGCGTGCTAAGTTCGCCACCAGAAAAAGAGACCGCCATGAAAACGTAACAGCTCCAGTAGTTTGTCAGCTGGAGAAAAATGCTGGTACCCAATAAACCAAAAAAATGCACAGCCCGCCATGAGAGCGAACTGTGCACCGGAAGGTTGACCGACGTTCAATAATAGCTGTCGGACTTGGGATCACCTGGAACAGGAGGGATAATCGTTGGCGACCCTAATGACGGAGGACCATCAATCGCATCTATCGTGCCAACCATCATCAGGTGATTTTGATCTTAGGACGGTAAGCCGGAAGAATGTTGGTTCAGGCTCACTTGCCGCATCAAGTCGTGCCTTCGAGTGCCTTGCTTTTAATGCATTTCCTCCGTTTATGCCGACATTGAAGGCCTAGATCTATTTTGGCACGTGGGACCGCCAGGACAGATCCTGGTTGATGGCAAGAAAAAAAATGGTCTCTAGTTTTTTGCTTTCAGCGTCAGCGTGTTTCAATTTGAAGCGTGTCATTGTCTCACCGTGAGAATGCAATCTCACGCGGCGATCATCCGCGCGGTCGATCAATCCTCATGATTTCGGCATCAAGCAATTTGACGCATGCTTGGATCAGTGGATTGGTTTCAATGTCTTTCATCCGCTGCATCTTCGAAGGCCCTTTGGCGACCACTTGGGCGACTTTGGGCTTTGGCTTTGGTGGAGCAGCATGGAACTCGACTGACACTGGCATTCCGGCCGCTTGCGAGAGTTTTGCCGTTAGCTCGCTAATGTTTTCAGGCGCTTCGCTCCGTCGCATCGCCAAACCAGATTCAGCCGGATAAACCAACCGCAAATGGCCCGGACGGATTGGTTCAACCGCAATCACGCTGCGCGCCAGCGTCGCCGTCATACCCTCAAAAAGCTCCAAACTCTCCTTCCACAAATCGTTCGCCTGATCCTGGGAAAGGTGAGTCTTTCCGCTGACCGGTTCGGGGGCAGGTGACGTTTCAGAGGAGGGCTGCGGTGGGGCGTTGTTTTTCGCGAGCGAATCATTGGCTTGGCTTGGCGGTTCAGCCACTGCCATCGGCACAACGGGTGGATTAGGCCTCAGTGACTGCTTTTTTTTTTCTACCGTCGGCTTCTTTCCGCCGGTTCGATCGGACGCAGCTGCCAGATCAGCGATATTTTGTAGATCAGGCAGGTTGCAGATTTGAATCAACGTCGCTTCAAGCAAAACCCGCGAATAAACACTGTGTCGAATGCGTACCAAGGTTTGGTCTACCAACCCAACAACTGCCAATACCGTCTGCAATCCCCAACGACGCCCCAGTTCTGCAAGATCGCTCTGCATGGATGCGGATGTGTGTCGAAGCAGCGACGGTTCGCACCCGACCGTCACCGCCATTAAGTCGCGGAAATAGCCCAGTAATTGCTCGGCAAGACGCCCGGCGTCGACGCCGGCATCGATTGCCGAATCAATCAGTTTCATCGATAGAGCAGAGTCCCGATCGGCCATCGCGGTTGCCAATTCGTGCAGTCGGGCATCGTCGGCCGTGCCGAGCATCGAATGAACTGAATCGGCGGTTAACCGGCCGTCGCTAAAGCTAAGCACTTGTTCCAGCAGCGACTGACTGTCTCGCATCGATCCCGCTGCGCGGCGTGCAATGAGTTCCAATGCTTGCTCGTCTGCTTGAGCGCCTTCGCAAGCAACAATTTCAGTCAACCTTTGAACAATTTTCGCCACTTCGACGGGAGCGAAATCGAAACGTTGGCAGCGACTGAGCACCGTGATCGGAATCTTTTCCGGGTCAGTCGTGCAAAAGATAAACTTCACGTGTTCGGGTGGTTCTTCCAGCGTTTTTAATAACGCGTTGAAAGCGGCACCGGTCAACATGTGAACTTCGTCGATGATGTAAATCTTGAATCGACAACGACTCGGTCGCACACCAACATTCGCACGAAGCGAGCGGATTTCGTCGATCCCTCGATTGCTGGCACCGTCAATTTCAATCACATCAACGTCTTCACCCGAATCGATTGCTTCGGCAATATCAGACTTGGGATCTGGATTGGCGGTCGGGCCGCCGGGGTCATTTAATGCTTTTGCAAAGATGCGAGCCGTACTTGTTTTGCCAACTCCACGAGCACCCGTGAACAGGTAAGCATGCCCCACACGGGAAGTCTCAATCGCGTTTTTGAGAGCTTGCCCGACGTGTTCTTGTCCGACCAGTTCGTCAAAGCCTTTCGGGCGATAACGTCTGGCAACAACGACATAGCCATCGCTGGTCGCCTCGCGGTCGTAGCTAGCCTGACCTGAATCACTTTCGGAATTCGATGGTGAAGGCATGTGCAAATGCTTGCGAGGCTAACGAGGCTGAATAAAAACTTGCTCGAGGGAGGCGACCCTCACACAAAGCTACACCGCTTATGGCTGCTCCAGTTAAGGCCTGACCAGGTTCACGACTTACAGTCGCAAGGGCCGCCACCCTCAAACAAGTTCTTTGACAATCATAGTGGGTTGCCCCTTCCTGGCGGAAGCGGGCGCATGAACTTCTGGAATCGAAAACTGCCAAGACTTTGAAATAATGCCACGTGAATGCCGCCTCGGGCACTCTTGCAAGTATTGTGCAATCAATCTCAGCTAATGTGCAATCAATCCCTGCAAGGCGATTCAAATTCTAACGACGTCTTCCGCGGTTTCCACCACCCGATCCGCCGCGACCAGCCTTGGTCTTTTTGTGGTTCTCGATATTGTTTTCGACAAAAATATCGATTGTTTCCAGCCAAGTGGGAACGGCGGCTCGTCGCGGTTGACGAGTTTCGTTCTGCGAATCGGAGTCCTTTCGACCCCTTGATCCTCTGCCGCCACGACCTCGACCGCCTCGTGAATCACCACCATCGCGGCCGCTCTCGTCGCGACTACTGCTGTCACGATCACCTCGGCTACGATCACTGTTGTTGCGATCACTGTTGTTGCGATCACTGCTGCTACGATCACTGTTGTTACGATCACTGCGGGGACCATCATCTCGGTCGCTGGCGTTTCGGTCGCGATTGCCTCGGCCACGTCCTCGGCCACGTCCACCGCGCCGACCAGAGTTTTGGCTTTCCCCGTCATCACCTGAGCGATCGTCCGAGTCGGCATCCGATCTTGTTTCCAGTAAATCGCCATCGTCCTCGAAATCAAAATCGTCACCAAACGCGGATGAACGAGCTAGCGGATCGTTACTGCGTGATTCGGATTCTCGACTTGCGGACTTCTTCGCTTGACCTTCTTCGGCTCCTCGACCGCGACCTCTTCCACCGCGACCGCGTCTTCCACGTCGGCTGCGAGGTGCCTCGTCGTCGCCAGGATCTTGTTCGCCTCGGCTGCCCTGGTTTCGGCTATTTTGACTGCGGCCTTTGACATCGTCTTCGTCATCTAGCAGACCGCCACCGAATCCGCCAAAGTCTGAATCGCCAACATCGTCTTTAGCGACTTCGCGTCTAGGACGATCCGATCGCGATCGATTTGAACGCGATTCTTCATTACGTGAACGATCTTCGGAGTTATTTCTTGACCCACCGCCTCGACGCGCGGTGTCCCGCGAAGATCGTTGGTTGCGACTTGATGACTCGTCGCTTGATGCGTCGTTCCTAGATGAACCACCGCGATCGGATTCTCCTATGCCGGATTCACTACGATCTGCATCACTGCGGGCTGCATCGCCGCGTCCACGGCCCCTGCCGCGTCCTCTTCGAGAACGCGAGCGACCGGAATCTTCATCTGCGGAAGATCTCTCTGAGCCGCGGTCTCGTTTTTCGTCGCTATTGGTTGCATCGCTGTTGGGCTCGGCGTCAAAGTCGCCAAACGAATTGGTTCTGGCCGGACGATCTTGCTTGGGACTCTCTGTGCGATCCAGGTCTTCTGCACCGATTCGTTGGCGAGTGCCTCGCCGTCCTCTTCGCCCACGTCGCGGGCTTTCGTCGTTCGACCCTTCATCATCGCGTTTGGGTCGCCCCCTTTCTGTTTGACTTCGATCCAATTTGGAATCGCTTGAATGCGACTTGGATGACGCCGAATCGTCGCGGCCACTGGCGGAGCGACCGCCTGTCGAACGATTGGGACGACCATCTCGACTCGAATTGTTGTTGGACGATTTGTCGCCGGACAATTCGTCTTTCCCAAGCTGGCTGATCGCTTCATCCAAGGCATTCGGATCCGACTTGGGCCCCGACGCCGCTGAATACGATGATTCACCGGCGGCTCGGGCGGGTGTTCCGAAACCCGGCAGTATCTGCGGTGGTTGAACCGATGTCAGGGCTTCGAGGACATCGCCCTCAACGTTCGTCGTTTCAGCAATCGGTTTAGGCTGTGTCTTACTCGATGGCTTTTCGTTTTGCGGTCCAGCAACTTCGGCAACCTTCCCCGGCTTCAGATCGCCTTGGTTGTCCTGCGCCGTTTCGTTGTCCGATTCAGGTTCCGCAGAAAACGCAATTGGTTGTTCGTCAAGCGGTTCAGTGATTGCCCCAAACTTGGAATCCGACTCGGTGTCAGCCTTAAGCGATGTTTCTCGCTCGGCTTCATCGTTGGTCTCTGCTTTCGCGGCTGGTTCGGTAGACTGCTTTGACGGCTCTGATGATTTCTTGGGAGGCTCCGCTGGGCCAGGGGTTCCAAGCAAATTGGCAAGGAAATTCCAGTGATCTGATCGCATAAAAGTTTGTCGTTATGTATCGGTGTATTGGGTTGAACGGTGCCTTTGGCACTCAAGTATTCGATGCCACCACTGATTTTCTGCCTGAACGTTTAAAGCGTGAACGTTGATTTTTTCGATCGCTTTGGCGTCGATCGCTCAGGTCTTTATAGTGCTGGGCGTCGATGATTCGGGGTGGGTAATGGCACTTCTGTATCTGCTGGTCTTTTCTTCATTCATCTAACAATGGAAGCGGGAGCGGCCGAGAATCGGCTTATCACTCGTCCGGGATTCGCTCTGCACCGGCTTCCCGGCTATATGTATAGCCGCCAACGCTTATTTTCCCAAGCCCAACGCGGTATTCACCGAAGCGAAAAAAAACGAAAAACGATGACTACAAAATCGCCAATAACCACGCCAAACCGCCAAAACGCCCCAAATCCAACCGCATTGTCTTCCCCCGATACACCGCTGCGGCCGTTAATCGTTTTTGGAACACGGCCAGAAGCGATCAAGATGAGCCCGTTAATCTTGGAGTGCCAAAAGCGGCCCGATGCGTTCGCGCCGATCGTTTGCAGCACCGGCCAACACCGCGAAATGCTCGCCCAAGTATTGGGGTACTTCGGAATTAAACCTGAAATCGACTTGGGGCTAATGAAACCTGGTCAGACGTTGACGGGTTTGACTTCAGCGTGCTTACTGGCGATTGACGGAGTCATCCAGCAACAGAATCCCGATTGCGTTGTCGTTCAAGGTGATACAACAACCGTGATGGCGTCAGCAATGGCCGCGTTTTATCACCAAATTCCCGTCGTGCATGTTGAAGCCGGGTTGCGCACCGGTGACCTGATGGCTCCTTGGCCGGAAGAATTCAATCGTCGCGTCGCCGGCATCGTGACTCAGCTTCATTGCGCACCGACCCAACGCAGTGCCGATGCCTTGCTGGCAGAATCCGTTCCGGCCGACAACGTTCTAGTTACCGGTAACACGGTCATTGATGCTTTGCTGTACACCGTCGAAAAACAGCGTGGCCAGACAAATTCGCTAGCCGAAAAGTATCCCGCCGCCATGGCCGATAGCGTTGTTTTGATTACCGGTCATCGTCGTGAAAATTTTGGCGGGGGCTTGGCCGACACTTGCGACGCAATCGCCCAGTTGGCCCGCAATCATCCTGATACACAATTTATTTATCCGGTTCACTTGAACCCGAATGTACAAGGTCCGGTCCACGATCGACTAGGCGGACTGGGCAATGTCCATTTAGTGCCTCCAGCGGATTACCCCGAATTTGTTTGGCTGATGGACCGAGCAAACGTTGTGCTGACTGATTCGGGAGGCGTGCAAGAAGAAGCGCCGTCGCTCGATTGTGCCGTGCTGGTTACGCGAGAAAAAACAGAACGCCCCGAAGCCGTCGAGGCAGGGTTGGCGGAGCTTGTCGGAACCGATCGGCAAAGAATTGTTGATCGTGTCACAAGTGCCTTGGCCAGCCATGCTGGAAAAACAGCGGTAGCCGCCAAGAAAGCAATCATCAACAATCCCTACGGCGATGGAAAAGCATCCCAGCGAATCGCCGATTGGATGCTAAAGCGATTTAAAGACCGAAAATAGGATCGATTCAGTCGCGTCTATGATTCTTTGCTCAATAACCTTCCAGCAGCCTCTCGGCTCCGCACCTTTGTTGGCAGATGAGCAGTCAAGAAAAGAATCGAAATCAAAATAGCTGCGCATTGTTTTAGGCCGGTAGTGACAAACGTGCGCAATCATTCCAAAATGGTGCCTCGCAGAACTCCTTAACCCAGCAGGTAAACCTTTGGACGCTCCACTAATCAAACTTGATGACAAATGGATTCCGTTGTATCGGATTGTTTGGGTTGCCGATGTGCCGCACTTTTGCGGTGAACCCGACTGCATGCACGAAGGTGATTACGAAATTCGCTTGGATGTCGACGATTCCATTTGGTGCAGCGGAGAAGGTCGCGACGAGGCGGTGGCGGCACTCAAAAAATGGTGCAGTGATCCAAGAGGAGAAGAAGGTGGTGGAGGCTCTGGCCGCGACTGGACGTAAACGTTCAGCTCAATCGTGCCCATGAGTTTTACCGCGTGCCCAACGGGCCGCAGAAATGCCGCTTCCGAAGGCGTGGCTGGGGAAGGCACGTAGTTGAAAACGGAACACACACAGTTGAACGCTCTCTTTAGGTGAAAAGCTCTGCAACGCCTGCGTCCAACTGACCGTTGGTCAATACCGTTGGGATTCCCGCTTCGCGAGCCGCTTTTAACTTATCCACATGCACGTGCGGGCCGTAGGCGATCACACGAGCGTCCGGGCAAACGGCTTGGCTTTGATCCATGATTTTTTCCACCAAACCGCTCCGCGTCGACAAGTCTAAGATCACGATTCGAATTGCGTTTGTGTTTTGCGTCGGCAAATTGCCGCCCATGTAAAAGGTCCAACCGCCGGCTTGGGCAGCCGACTTTACCTTTGACGCAAACAGTAAATCGCCAGTCAGCATTGCGACGGTTTTCGACTCAGTCTCACTCATGACCGTTTCTCCATCTGCGTCTTCATGAAATTTAATCCGTCTTCGGCCAGTTTTAACTCGTTGTCAAACATTCGCCGCCAAATCTTTGTCGCGTCAGCAACTTCAGGTAATGCCAAGCCAAACGCTTCGATCGTCAGCCAGTCGTCGTAGCCAATCTCGCTGATTGCATCATACGTCTCATTCCAACGGACTCCTCCGGCACCGGGGGTACTTCGATCATTCTCGCTAATGTGAATATGGAATAGCTTATCGCCGCCAACGCTGACTGCGGATGCGATGTCTTTCTCTTCGATATTCGCGTGGAAGGTGTCGTATGTTTTTCCACAGGCAGGATGATCAACGTCTTTGACAAAACGAGCCAAGTCGGCCTGAGAGTTCAGGAAGTAACACTCGAATCGGTTTAATGCCTCGATACTTAGTCGGACGCCCACGGTCGCCGCATGCTCGGCAACGCTGCGCATGCTATCGACGCCCCACCTCCATTCATCATCGGTTGCCCCGGTGCCACTAAAGACACCGATCGCAGAGTGGTAGGGGCCGATCAGAGTTTCAACACCCGACGCGGCGCAACAATCGATTGCTTTCTTGGTAAGTTCAACACCGCGCTGACGCGTTTTTGCGTCCGGCGAGATCGGATTGTCGGTTTCGCCGCGAATCGTAACCGCAGTGCGTTTCAACCCGATTGAATCAAGACGTTTGCCGATCGCGGCGTAATCTAGATCCATGTTGAAGATCGGAATTTCAACCCCGTCGTAGCCGATTGCCTTCAGCTTTTCGCAGATCAATAGCAGGTCGTCGGTAACTTCGCCGTTCCACAATAACAGGTTCATGCCATACTTCACGATTATCCTTCATCTTATCATTTATACTGATCTAAAACTCAAACGGGTTTCCGCCATCGGGTGGCGTCAACAGTCTTTGACGACGAGATTCCACTAGCTTGTCTGTTTCGGCAAGCCAATCAGTTAGGTCATTGGGCAACTCAGAAAGCCCCACCCGTTTCATTACCTGATTCAACCTCATTAACAACAAGTCGTAATCCAGGTAGTCAAAGATGAATTTGATCTCGGCGAACTTTTCAACCACACCGGCCAATTTCTCGGTTGGCTTCCCCGTGATCACGTTCACGCATCGTTCGATCACTTTTGCATCTTGCGCGATGATTGAATCATAGTACAGCTGGCCCAACGACGGATCGCGACGAATCCAACCTGCATCCAGTAACATCTCGATAATGATGTGACCGACAAACATCGGTCGAAAACCAGAATCACCGGGCAGCCGATCGCGAAGTTGGACGGCAAGCTCAAGATTGGTTGTCACAAATGCTTCCGTGCCGTGGAACCATTGGTCATCGTCAATGTGTCGTATGATTCCGCCAGCAACTTGCCGCAGCTCGTCATCATCACTGTCCAGATGAACTTCTGCCATCTTTCGTCGAGCACGAATCTTGCGATCAACCACGCTCAACCAATCTGGTATTCCCGTACACATTGCCAATAAAGGTTGGTCTAGATAAGGAATCGCGTGGCAAAGAAAATTCATAAACTAAGCATAACGGATCAAAGCCGTTTTGCTCACCAGTAGCAATGCCGTTCGGATCTTCAACGCGATCCACTGCGCAAAGCCCTTACCTTGGCTTGCTCATCAACAACTTATAGCTGCCACTGCCTAAGAAATCTTCCAGCCGTTCGCGAAGCTCCGGTGTGATTCCGACGCCCTGTTTATCAACTTTCATTTGAATCACATCACCGTCGGTCATTGATACGCTTAGCATTAAATCCTGCTTTCCAGGGTAGCCTCGCAAAATTTCGCGAAGACCATGGACTGTTTCCGGCCCGTGTTCCTTTTCGTCAAGCATGATTCGCATTCCATGCGTGTAGCGGCCTTCCAGTTCCTCGAATAACGTCAGTTCATCAATGATTAGATTCGCTTCATCGCCACCGCCGCGCCGATCGATTTTTCCTTTTGCTAACACAACAGCATCAGGTTGAATCTTGTCACCGTGATTGGCGAAACCTCGTGGCCACGAAATACACCGGATTGAACTTTGCATGTCTTCCAGGTCAAAGTTCGCATACTTCGATGGCTGACCTGGTTTGGGGTTCTTGGTGTGAGCGATCTTGATAGAGCTAATCATGCCACCAAGGGTCACTTCGTCGCGATCCTTGGCGTCGGCGAGTCGATCGATTGTGTGAGTTCGGAAAGTTGACAGTTTCTTTTCAAATTCAGCCAGCGGATGGCTTTCTAGGTAGTAACCGAGGACTTCCTTTTCAGCGATTAACTTTTCCCGCTCAGGCCACTCGTCCATTTCCGGCAGTGGCGTCGGGGCGGCAGCTTCCTCTTCGGACTCTTCTTGATCAAATGCACCGAACAAACTCGTTTGGCCGCTTTTTTTATCAGCCTGCACGGCAGCACCTGCTTGCACAGCACGTTCAATCACCGCCGCCAACTGGCTGCGATGGGCACCAAAGCAATCCATTGCACCCGCTTTGATTAATGTTTCAATCGCACTTTTATTGCAGGCAGCCGGATCAACGCGTTCGCAGAAATCAAAGATGTCCTTGTAGGGCCCATTCTTCTTTCGCTCCTCTTCAATCGCGACGCCTGTTGCACCGCCACAACCCTTGATTGCAGAAAGTGCAAAGAAGACTTGTTTGCCGTCAACCGAAAAGTCAAATGCGCTTTTGTTAACGCAAGGCGCGACAACTTCGATCTCCATCCGATCGCAGTCCTCCATGTGTTCGACAAGCGCATCCTTCCGCTTGAAGTTACGCCCTGAAATGTCGCTCGACAAAAGGGCCGCCATAAATTCAACCGGATAGTGAGCTTTCAAGAACGCAGTCTGATAAGCCACCAACGCGTAGGCAGTCGAATGCGATTTGTTGAATCCGTAACCGGCAAACTTGACAATCAAATTCCAGATGTCATCTGCTTCTTTTTTATCCAGTCCATTTTCGACGCTGCCCGCGATGAAGGCTTCGTAGTTAGCATCGATGAGTGCTTGTTTCTTCTTGCTGATTGCCTTAATGCAGGTGTACGCATTTGCGAGCGGGATTTTTCCCAAGCGATTCAAAATCCGCATCACTTGTTCCTGGTAGACCATGATCGAATTGGTCTCCTCCAGAACCTCTTTCATGACCTCGTGCTTATATTCGGGCTGTTGTCGCCCGTGTTTGATGTTGACGTAATCGTCGACCATCCCGCCTTCTAGCGGCCCAGGCCGATAGAGTGCTGCCGTTGCAATAATGTCATTAAACGTGTCGGGCTTCATGCGACAAAGCAGGTCGCGAATCCCGCCTGATTCCAACTGGAAAACCCCCTTGGTTTCCCCGCGTTGCAGCAGTGCGTAGGATGCTTTGTCATCAAGCGGTAACCGCTGTAGGTCCAGATCCTTGCCCGTGGTTTGCTTGATTAGCTTGACCGTTCGCGACAGGATCGTCAGGTTGCGCAAACCCAGGAAGTCCATCTTCAACAAGCCGGACGCTTCCACATCGCTCATCGCCCACTGGGTAATGACGTCCTGTTTGCCTGGCACCCGAGTCAGCGGTACGTATTCTTCTAGCGGCTTGTCCGCGATTACGACAGCAGCTGCGTGGGTGCCAACGTTACGAGCCAAGCCTTCGATTTTCATTGCCAGATCTAGCAACTCGCGAATCTCTGGATCGCCCTCGTAGGTCTGTTTGAGATCCGCACTCTTTTCGATCGCCTTGCTGATGGTGATCTTCAATTCATCGGGCACCATTTCGGTAACCTGATTGACGCGTCCCAGCGGTACACCAAGTGCCCGCCCGACGTCCTTGATCGCGGCTCGAGCCGCCAACGTGCCGAAGGTTCCGATCTGGCAAACCATTTCGTTGCCATACTTGCGTTTGACGTAGTCAATCACTTCGATTCGACGTTCTTTTTCAAAGTCGATATCGATATCAGGTGGCTCGGTCCGCGATTCATCCAAGAACCGCTCGAACAGCAGGTCATACCGCAGCGGGCACACGTGCGACATGTACAAGGCGTAACAGACAATTGCCCCCACACCTGAACCCCGCGCAGTGGCACTGATGCCGACTTCACGAGCGTAGATTACGAAATCCCAGACAATCAAAAAGTATGTTGGATAGCCGAGCTTATCAATTACACCCAGTTCGCGGTTGAGACGCGCAATGACTTCCTCGCTCAGCTCGCCATCAATGATTCGTTCGTCATCGCCCTCGTACCGTTCCAGCAATCCTTGGATGCAAAGTTCACGCAAGTATTCAAGCGGTGTCTTCTGATCGGGGCATTCAAAGCCAGGAAAGAAATACTTATTGAATTCGATGTCGATGTGAACGGTATCGGCGATTTCTTGACTACGCGCACAAGCATCTTCCAAGCCGGGGAATTTCTCATACATTTGATCCGGGCTGCGCAGGAAGAACTGGTCGTTCTCCATTTTCATTCGGTTCGAATCTGTGCGGTATCGACCGGTATTGATGCACAGCATGATATCCTGCGCTTCGGCGTCACTCTGATTGACGTAGTGGCAATCGCTGGTCGCTACCAACGGGATGCCCATCCGCTTCGCCATATCGACGGCGTTTTCCAATTGCAAACGCTGGATCTCTACACCGTTGTTCATGATTTCGATGAAGTAGCGATCTTCAAAAACGTTTTGAAACCAACCCGCAATTTCACGAGCCTGCTTTTCAACTCCCTCGGTCGCCAAGCCTTTCATCACGCAGCGGCTAAACTCGCTGCTGACGCATCCCGACAAACAAATGATTCCTTCGCTGTGCTTTTCTAATAGCTCTTTGTCGATCCGAGGCTTGAAATAAAATCCTTCCAGCGACGCGGCTGACGCCATCTTGATCAGGTTCTTGTAGCCGGTGTGATTCTGGGCCAGCAGCGTCAAGTGATAACTGGCATCCTTGCTCGATGAAGCTCCGCCTTTGTCGAAACGGGATCCCGGTGCGATGTAGGCTTCATAACCAATAATGGGATTGATGTCTTTCGCTTTGGCCTTGCGGTAAAACTCCAGTGCACCGTGTAGATTTCCATGGTCGGTCAGTGCCATCGCTGTCATGCCATGTTCCGATGCACGGTTGACCAATTTTCCGATATCGCCCGCGCCATCCAGCAGCGAATAGTGCGAGTGGCAATGCAGGTGAGCAAATGGCCGCACCGCTTTGGGCGCATCAGTTTCAGGCAAGTTCTCGGATACGGTCAAGTTCATTGGGCAGCTCCATCCTGTCAGTGACTTTGGCCCCAGCAAAGGATTTTGGGGCAAGATTTCAGACGGTTTCTAGCGTACCCAACTGACCAACATCGGGCACAGTGGGCTTGTGTTTCAGTGAGGCTACAAAGCAATTGCAAACCCTATAACACCGGCCGGGAAATTATATTTCCGGCGTGCCTGACCAAAGCAGGACTGGTCAAGACGGAAGTCGACGGGGCGCGTCATCCAGCCCAGGTCGATGCGGCAGCCAAAGAAGCCGCTGAACGGGAAGCCGCTTAACAAGAAAAGCCAGCCCGATGCCTTGGATTCGGACTGGCTATTTCCTTCGTTGTGTGAAAGAGCTGACTTGGGCCGCACTGATGGGGCATTACCAGTGCGACGGAGGCGGACCCCCTTGTCCAAGCCAGCACCTTAATTCTAACGAGTTCGCAACGCTTTTCATAGCGGTTCTTTCGAATCGTTGAGGTTCATTTTGCGACAAAACCTGTGCGCGTTTTGCATTGGCAAGTGGTGGGCCCTCGGCTGGTTCTTGGCATTGAGTCAGGTCCGGCCGGTAACAGCGTCGCTATGCGGTTTGTGCAAACGTGGTCGAGCTAGGCAGTGGGGACAGCACCGGGACAATTTTCCGAGTTTCACAAAAAAATTTCTCGATTTGAAACCGCTGTTTCGTCGGTAGGGATCAGCAACCAATCCAACGGCCATTGAATTGAAGAAGTCGAGATTTGCAGGAATCAGAGGGGGCAGAAACCGGCTGTTTCTTGGCACCCGAAGCACGCTTGGGGGCATCTGCGCGAAAAGTGACATCGAGTTGTCACAAATCTGTCTCGTTTGGTCCCCGTCTGCATGGGGTAACGGGCCGCTTATTTCGGTCATGCCGATTTTTTCGATACCGGCACGCTTCACCTCCCAACCCTTTGCGTCGGAAAGTCATTTCTCATGAACCTGATTTCTGCTGATCCATTCGCCGACTCCTCCTCTGGCTCACGCACCGAACACCGGCAAGGGCATGATTTTCTATCCATTCGCCCGAACGGGACCGGTGAGACACATCGAACACTTTTCCATGACCCCAAAGAGGGCATCACGATCGAGCGAGACTTTGCTGTAAATAATGAGCTCTTTGACGATGTTTTGAGAGTGCGGAAACGTTCCTCCGGGGCTGAACCCAATGATCTTGTTCGCGCCGAAGTCGACGATCCTGTATTTGGTTTTGATGCTAACAGCTATCAATACTGTTTGTACGTTGATGGTGAACCCGTCGGCAGTCTTACTTCAACCGCCGAGGCCGATGGCGTGATGGATTGCCGAGATAGGTACCCAGATCGTCTTTTAAGTGCCTTCACCGATAGAGCATTTTCACCGTGTAAATTCAGCATCAGCCGAAACAGATTTTCTTCGTTTCGTTTAATGCGTTTGATGGTACGTGAATACTGGCAAGACCAATTGAATCTCGGAGGAAGATTGGCAGTGATGAATGCCAGGACCGGGCTCATTCCGTTCTATCAACGAATGGGATTCTTAGTGCTGAAAGACTCTGACTTTAAGCATCCTTACTGCGGCACCCAAAGTGTTTCATTGGTCCTGCCGGCTGACCCAAGTTTGAGAAGCTATTTTTCCGACCTCTTCGACGCGATCAACGATCCCCTATCGATTGACCTCATTCGGCTTTACTGCGAGACGATCGATCCACCGCAGCGCCGACAAATCGCGATGCAGTCGTAGCGATACCGAAACGACGAAACGTTTCAAGCCATGATTGATTGGTATTTGAAGCGGTTTGGATTAAACGCACTTTACGCCCGTCGCAACGAGGCCAAGCCGTCAACGATCAAGCCTCGTGGAACCAGAGTGTTGAATTCAAATTGTTGAAACAGCCTTTGTTTTTCAGGGGAAGAACCGAGGGAAGATTGGGTGGAGATGATGCCTATCACTTACCCGCCAGATCACTACAGATTTATCAGGGGCTGCGTTTAATCGTGGCTCGATGCAATACCGAGCACGCAGGAAACAAAAGAATGAATCTCGTTCAGATCTCTCAACCGCAGCGACCCGATTTGGCAACCCATCAATTGTCCTATGCAGCGGGATCCACTTCGGTCGATCCACAGGGCTATCGATTGATCGGTCAAAGAGATGGGCAGCGGTTACCACAGCTAAAAAGTGTGTTCCCAAGTCTTGCTGATTTAATCGACCCGAATTCATTGATCATCAATGCTTACCCCGCCGCGCTTGGCTTGCAGGGATTTGCACCTCTCGTAGACACGTATCTGCATCCGCCGACGCTGATTCGTTCGCTGCGTTTGGCTGCCCGCCAATCAAGAGCCGTCGTCTTTGCCGCCCAACCATTGGTCGGTGCCGACCTATTGCTCAAGGCAATTGATGCCGGGTTTGAACTGCCAACGAAAATGCTGTGGGCGACTGGTGGTTACTTCTTTCCACAGTCGCTGGAGAAATTTATCTCTGAACGACTGTCTGATTTCGGTTGTGAAACCCATTTTTTGCATTGCTACGGCGTCGCTGAAATCGGGCACACCTGCTTCGCCGCTACAAACCGTTTCTCATCAGGTTTGCCGATGTATCGAAAGATTGTTCCTGATGTTGAAGCGTATGCGGGGGTCAATGGTTTCATGACGCTGTCGATCGAAGGAAGATCGATTGTTACTTCGGACTATATCGAACCAAGGGAAGGTCATTGGTCGATCTGGAATGGCGCATCCCGACTATGCCCGTCGGTTTCGTCCCTGCTGGAATCCTGGACTAGCGATAGTTGGAGCCGTCGGACCGGGTACCTTCGGTCAACAAAAGAAGGCTATGCATTCCAACTACGCGAAAACGTCGGCAGCAAGAATTCAGATCAAGAGTATCGATATCACGAATTTTGGGACCGCTTCGGAGGTTCCGTTCAATCCAAACCAATCTGGAGCACCCACAAGACACGGCTGGTTCGCAATTACGATGCAAGCTCGCCTGATTCAATCACTCAAGTCAGTTGCTAGGTCATCCAAGTTGTGGCCGCAGCAGGCCTGCGAAATGAGCTGTCGTCGACGCGTTTGCGTAGTGGCTGTCTTCTTGCAAACAAGCCGCAACGCTGAATTCACAAAGCGGAAAATTAAATTCTGGCATACAGACATCACAATCCAAAAATCCCAATGACTCCAAGCGTTTCATATTTATCTCACTAGCCCCGAATGAAATCATCCGAAAATCATCTGCAAGCGGATCCTTCGATAGAGAGGCAATGCGGCAGAACAGTGCAAAGATCAGCGAATCTGTTATCCGGCTCCAGTGAGTGTTGCCGGGTACAGGAAAGTCAGTTGCCGAATCCAGCACCAAATTTTGGCTTCCGAATTCAATGTCGTCCTGATTGATGTCCATAAAAGAAATCGCGCCCGAACGAAAACGATCGTAAGCGTCATCTGTGACTGGCAGCACAACAACCAGGCCGCTACAAGCCTGATCGCATTGAGCTAGTTGGAAACACGCCGGAAGTGCTTTCCAAATTGAAAGGTATCGATTTTGGTAACGCGTCAGCCGCTGGTCCAGCATTTGGTCCCCGCGTTCAAACATCTCAATCGCTTCGTCGGTCCCATCACGTTCCAAGTGAAGCTTCCAGTTCGACCTCATTTTGCCAACGTTTTCCAGCAGGCTGGCCTCATCAACACAAAACGATTCTGGACCCGGTGCCGACTTCTGTTGAATAAACCGCGAAATCGACCAAGGCAACCTATCCGCTCGGTCACGGCTAATGGCCGGGTCCGCTACCACTGCTTCGTCGTACGAAAGACCAAGCGATTCCGCGATGAGTCTGAGCTTTTGCCCAGTGATATTTGCTTTGCCCCCCTCAGCAAACTGTATCGTTCGCTGGCTCACCGTTGCACGAATCGCCAACTGCAACTGGGAAAGCCCGAGTCGTAGTCGCGTTTCGCGGATCAATTTGCTCCCACGGGGCATTAACAAACCACCTGAAAGGGTATCTGAAAAAAAAATGCGGTTTGCGCTTACTTTGCGCATCTGCCCCTGAGTTTAACAGTAGGCTCTCTGAAGTGGAGCTGGTTGATTTGAGGGGGACCGCAAAAAACCGATTTTTTCGCTTTTTCTGGTCTTGGGGCATCGCCTCAAGTCGCCAGCTCCACCTCTTATGAGTCAGCTGGATGGCTCGGGTGAGTCAATGGAAGACAAATATGCATCCCTCCGCCGCTGCTATTCAATACTAGTAGCAACGGAACTTGGGACACCCCCTGTTTGGCAGGGTCCATCGGACGGAGCCGACCTGCGTGGTCGGACCGAATGCCTTGCGCTGTCCCTAGGAGTTCTCCCGCAGAACCAAAGACAGCATCTGGATGTTGTTGCCGAAGGAATCGCCTCTGCCTTCCCTCGCGAATCGATTGTCGACATCGAAAGCGTGAAAACGGCCGCTGCGACCGAATTGTCAAAGCTGTCTCTCGAATTTTCTGACACAAAAGTGCGTTCCACACGAATTGACGGTGCCCACCAGGCACACCGATCACATCGCAACGACGGGACGCTCCTAAACCGTTCGCACCAACTTGAGAAGGCTCGTTCGAAGACCCATTCGCAGCACGATGACGGGATCCAGCTTCAATTTGCGATGGATGCGTGGCGTGATCAACTTATTCAGCGTTTCCAAGACAGATGCGTCGGTCATGCCGAACAAACCTGCCACGATGATGCCGATGGAAGTGATTCGCTAATTGGGCCGCTATTCTATCAACCAGCCGAAGAGAGCATTCCAGCAGTAAGTGCTGATTTGACATTCAAGCCGTATCTAGAAGACTTGCCGACGATTTTAGAAAACGCGGTACATCCTTGTGTGATCATCGCTGGCCCAGGGCAAGGGAAAACATTTGCAATCAATCAATTCTTGCAATCGATGCTTGATAAAACATCGAACAGTCTTGAACTACCGATCTTAGTTGATGGACCAACCTATGGAGCCGCGTTGTCCAACGATGTCTCGATGACTCCGCTACAGTTCTTTTTTCGATCTTTAGGGATTCACGACATTGCGCCACCGCAGATTGCCGTCAACTATCGCCAGCTGCCGATCGGCAATCAACGACGAGTCTTAATGATCGACGGGTGGCATGAAATCCCAGAACCTCTTCGATGCGCCGCGCGTCGGCATATCGATCGAGAAGGCAACTCCCATGCCACTCTGATTGCATCCCGTGGCCCAATCACAGAGTGGTTCAATGGGTGTCATCCAAGATACCGCTGCTATGCAATCGCTCCTTGGTCGCGATCCGAAGCTGTTCAACATACGCGTCATGTTGGCAATGGAAATGTAGCCACCGAGCCCAACGAAACTGATAGAGTTAAAAACGATAAACGATCAGCCGCAATCGAGCTTATTCAAAGCACACCCCAATACAGATCGATTGCTGGAAACCCGTATTGGATGATGCAGCTTTGTTCAGTCTTGTCGATGGAATGTCAGACCAATTCATTCCTATTTCAACCGACCCCCGCCTCGATTCCGTCGGTCGTTCAAAAGCTGCTTTCATTGGAGCGAAAACGCTTCAATCAAAATTGCACTAGCGATCGTCAGCTGACACCGGCTCACTTTCAAGCACTTGGACGGATTGCTTTTCAGAGGCATGTCGCCCTGGATGCTCCCAACGCCAGTATTTACGATTTCAATTCTCGTCAGTCCGACGATCGCAGCTTCGGAAGGTTCGGTCATCAAAGCGTCAGGTCGTATTCGCGGACGTATCAATTCAGTCATTTGGAATGTGATGTCGCTTGCCAGCATCTGGGGATTCATTCAGCGCCCATTTTGAAAAGCCGGTTCGTATCGAGGGTAAATTCCGACCTCGACGAATATCAATTTGTCGATCCGCTATTCCAGACTTATTTCGCCGCACAACATTTTGTCGATGCAATCGGAGCCAATGAACAATCTAAATTCTTCGATCAAGCCATGCATTGCCCTCGCCATCTGGACATTGTGTGCAATGCGGTTGGAATCGATTCAAGGTTTCGCGAAAATTGTTGCGGCGATTTGGCCAAGTGGATCGAACAGTCCGATCAGTTTGCTTTGGTCATCGAAAGAGCGGCCAGGGTCGCGGCCGCCGCTAAATACCCCATCCACGACCTTGATGGTCCGGTCCCAGAGATTCGTCGTAGGCTATGGGATGCAATCCAAACACCTTGTCGCGTGTCTTTAGTCGGGCCTTACGTATCGACACTCGCAAATCTAGATCCGGAGTTCCTAACCAATAAGCTACGATCGCAGCAACGAACGGGATCTCCTTTCTTTTCGTGGCTCCTCCCATTCGTTCCTCCTATGATCGCAAGGAACGTTCATGCTGGCTCTGTCAAGAATCCTGACGCTGCCAGGCTGAGCTTCACTGATCATGCATCGCAAAATCGGTTGTCATCGCGAGACGTTAGCATCCTCCAACGCAACCTGGATGCAAACTTGCGTCGCATCGCCGGATTGAGGCCTGATCATCCCCAGATCCTGCAACACTTATCAGCGATACACGGACATCCAATTCGCGATGGGATCGACGTCATCGTTCAGGTAGCAGTTTGCCCGCAAGCGAAACGAACCGTTCGCGCGCTCGCGATCGATGTGCTTGCCGATGCGCCAATGATGCTAGATCGGGTGTCGATGCAAAAAGTGCTTGATGTCAATGCGGAACTTCCT
>CAYVAN010000014.1:0-11054 GCA_964449225.1 uncultured Rhodopirellula sp. | reverse complement strand
CTTTTAAGGCTTGCTCAACGGCAAAACCTGGCGATCGACGAAACATTCTGTGAACGTCGTTTGGATCTTGATTCGCCGCTTGATAACGCTAAATGCCAAGAGATGAAATGTCTTGTGGAAGGGTTCCTTAGAAGTGTTTACGACGGCATCTGCTGTTCACCGGCTGAGGCCAGCCAGTGCATCAGTCGGTGGATTCTGACGGCGATCGATCGGCGTTGCTTTAGAATTCTTGACGTTCTGATTCAATGCATCACCGCCGAGAACTACCGCCAAATCATCCCGCTGTTGGATCGGCAATTGGAAGAAACGGTGACCGAGGCGTTGGTTCGATTCACGAATCACCCCAACGAATTTTGTCTCGAATACCTTAGCGTTATCGTGAAGCTGATCAGGCATCGAACGCACGAAGCCGATGGCATTCATCTACTGCAAGCATTAGAGCAGGCGATTTCATGCTTGCGATTGAAACAGTCGTGTGCAAAAGTTGCCCAGTTTGAATCTTTGTGCCGCGATTTTGCCTTCGCATTGGTGGACCGAGAGCCAGCCGCACTGATGAATCGAGTCTGGGATGATCCCATCGTTCAGAAAGTTCTTGCAGAAACTGCGGTCCAAAGAGATTGGTTGATTTATCGGCAACGAATTATCGGTGGTGATGGATCCGTAATCGCAAGGAACAGCGACGACCCACTGGCTCACCTGCGTTTTTCAACCCCTGAAGTCGTTCAAGAAATCGCAAGCCAATTGTCTCCGCGTCAACGCAATGATTTCTTGGCGTACTGGTACGTTGTGTCGGAAGGCGGAGACGACTACCCGTCGACCGACCGAGAACTGATTCACAATGCCATGTGTGCGATCCTATCCTCGGATACCAACACACCGCTTTCAGAGCGTTTGTCGATGTGCTACCGAGACGACTCACCACCGAAGTACAGCACCTGGAAAAAGAACCTCGCTCGCGTCGTCGACCGCTGCAGCAACCGCCCCGATTGGATCGCCCATCTGCAAAAAATCGGACTCAGCAAAAAAAGAAAACACAGGCAAGCCGAACGGTGGTAATGCAACTCGTGGCCAACGAACCATGGGTCAATTTACTCCTGAGGCAAGCCGCCCAGCGTAGCCTGATTGCCCGCCGCGAGGTCCACGCGACCACAACTTGGGATTCGCCTAGCAGCATCAATGCTTTTCCCACCAAGACGCACTACACCGAGCATCAAGCGGTGATCATATCAGTGTGCGAGAGCAGCAGAGTCATCGGGCAGTCTGACGAAACGACAACCCACGGAATTTTATGCTTTGTTTGCTAAGTGTTCACTGCTAGTTAAAACGGCGGAGCATCTTTTCCAAATTAGGTATGGTGCAGAACCCGCAGGCCAGTTCCAATCCCGTCAGTGCAATTCCGACGAACGTTCGGTGTTCGCTTTGTAATCCTTGTCCCAAGCATAGGAAAATGATTCGCCGGCTGGATCATGTGACCGAAGACATTTTTTTAATTACACCAGCCCAGTTTTGGCGACAAGAACTGCTGCGATATGGACAGCGGCTCGATTTTAGACAGCAGCGGATTACCAATCCATCAACCTACCCTGTTTTGAGTCAATCATTTGGCACCAGCGAGAATCCTGGCAAAAAGCAGTACCGCGACGGAAACCCCGCACGCCGAGCTAAGCCAACACTTGAAGGATGTTTTCGAGAGCGCTTTTCAGGTTGTGCATTCAAGCGGTTCAGATCAGTTAGCTGCGATGGGGTTAGGCATTGAGGAATGGCAAGAACGTTTTCGACGCACCGTCTTACTCGCGGCCGCAATACACGATCTTGGGAAAGCGAATAATCAATTCCAAGGAATGATCCATGGTGAACCAGCTTCGCAAATCATTCGTCATGAATGGGTTTCTGTCTGGATCGCCAATCAGCCAAAGATGAAAGATTGGTTGCTACCGGCGGTCGACGGGTGCGAGAGTTGTTGGCATGTTGCAATGGCGGCGGTTGCCGGACACCACCCCAAGCATCTTCGTTGCTCGCCGCAGTCGCGCGATTTCGAAAAAGCAAGCGAGGCGCTAGAGGTCATGACATGGCACGAAGGATTTAAGGAGTGCTTGATTGAAATTCAATCTCTGCTTGGCTTGGCGAATCCACCAACGGAAATCAAATCAATCGTCGTGGGTGGAGCCAACGATCATGCGGGACCGCGACGGTTTGTTGACATGGTTGAAAACTGGACAGACGACTTGAAAGAACAGTGCAGGTCCGATCAATCGTGGAAACGATTCTGTGCCTGCGTCAAAGCCTGTGTTGTCGCGAGCGACGTTGCCGGGTCGGCTCTGTGGGAACATATCGAAACGGCATCCGGAAGACACGATTGGATCGCCGACACGCTGACTCGACGACCGTCAACGGGGCAACTTGATTCGATCGTTGCCAATCGGCTTGGAAAGCACCAACCCCGAAAGTTCCAAACGGACATTGCTGACTCGTCCGCAGACGTCACGCTCGTCGAGGCGGGATGCGGTAGCGGCAAAACCGTCGCCGCGTATATGTGGGCCGCAAAGCAACACGCTGGACGCCGGTTATGGTTCTGTTACCCCACAACGGGCACGGCGAGTTCAGGGTTTCAAAACTATTTGCTAGAGGCCGAATCGAACGAGACCGGCAAATTGCGAGTCGTCGATGGGGCCGATCTCTTCCACAGCCGAACCCATTACGACAAACTGCAAATGCTCTCGACAAGTGAATTGGACGAGCGAATAGACGATGCTTCTGTCCGCGTCGAATCGCTGAAAGCATGGGACACGAAAATTGTTGCTTGTACAGTCGATTCGTTGTTGCTGATCCTGCAAAACCAGCGAAGAGGTTTGTATGCGTGGCCAGCGATCTCGCAATCCGCGATCGTGTTTGATGAAGTGCATTCGTATGACGACATTTTGTTCGGCAACTTGTTGACGTTCCTCCAAGAACTGCCGGGAATCCCCGTGCTGTTGATGACGGCCAGTTTGCCGTTGGCACGCCGCCAAGCTATCGAGAAATTCACGACTCGCGTCAATCGAACGTTTCATGCGATCGCCGGCCCGGAAGACTTGGAATCGTTACCTCGGTATCAGCAATATGCTGACGACACGTCCACCACCGTGAAAGACGCGTATGAAATGGCTCGCGAAGAGTTTGACAACAACGGCCGTGTTCTTTGGATCAGCAACACTGTTGAGCGCACACGACAAGTCGGCATCGAGCTTTCAGATTGCAATTCGATCGTTTATCACAGTCGTTTCGTCTACAAAGATCGCGTCGAGCGGCACAATGAAGTCACGAAGTTGTTCGATTCCGACTCGGCGGGATTCTCCAGCACCAGCCAAGTCGCCGAGATGTCTTTGGACCTGAAGCACGCGACGTTACTGGTTACTGAGCTCGCACCGATCCCCGCCCTCATCCAACGTCTCGGAAGATTGAACCGGGCCGCGCATCCCGACCAACCCGCTGATAAACGAACACCCAAACGATTTGTCGTCATCGAGCCACGTGATTCGAAAGACGAAATCATGTCTTTACCCTACACCGATGAAGACCTCGAATTAGCTCGCGCGTGGTTGGCGAGCCTCGGCCGCGAACCACTCTCTCAATCGGACTTGGTGGATGCATGGCGGGCGATCGACAAAACCACCAAAGTGAAAGCCGTCAAAAGCGGATGGTTGACCGGCGGGATGGAAACGCCGGTCGATTCGATCCGTGAAGCGGGCTACGGCGTCACCGTGATTCGCGAATCAGACCTGCCAAACAGCCAGGCCGACGGAAGCGTTGTGCAGTACACACTGCCCATGAATTACCCGCGAGCGGACAATTGGCGGCTTCCCTTCCGGCGAGCAGGTTTCCCAATCGCGTCGGATTCAGCGATCGACTACTGCCCACGAACCGGGGCAGTTTGGAGCACGTTTGTGATCATTTAAAACAATCACCCTACGCCTTCGTCATTTAACCGAACACAAAAATTAGTGTGCGATTAGCGAAGATCAGTGTTCCCCCAACCACCACCTTCATTGTTCGTCAGAAACATGCAAATCATCCACCACAAAACGCTTCCATTCCAGCTCTCCCTTCCTCCCAAAGTTGATCAAGTAGCCTACGCGTTTCCGTGCGATTCGCATGTAATTGAAAAGCTGCGCTTCGTGATCGGACGACAGTGTCTTCAACGCCTTGAGCTCCACGACAATTTCGTCGAACACCATCAAGTCCGGTCGATACTTCGGAGTGAGGAGGTGCCCTTTGAAGTAAACGTCCAGTTGAGCTTGGGCCACAAATGGAATCTCCCGAAGTGTTAGTTCAACTTCCAAGGCGGACTGGTAAATGTCCTCGGCCATGCCGTAACCCAGCACATTGTAAACCTCGAACGCGGCTCCCATCAGATCGTAGCCTTCTTGTTTGAACATGTCGTTGTTTCCTGGTCGGTGGATGGATGAAGAGAACACTGATTTTCGCTAATCGCACACTAATTTACACGATGCTGGTGTTGACCAGCGGACTTTCAACAGGCCTTGGAACGGGCAAACGTATTCATGGACTCCGCAATGCATATTGAATTATCGTTCCCGGCCTTCGGACAAACACCCATACCGGCGGATCATGGCTATGCGCTCTTGGGTGCTGTCACACAGTTGGTCCCTTCCGTTCATGGGGGCAACGGATTCGCGTTGGCTCCCATTGGTGGACGGCAAGTCGGTGGGCGACAGATGGCGTTGACAAAGGCAAGCCGATTAGTTGTTCGCACGGAAGTGGATCGCGTTGGCGAATTCCTACCGCTCGCAGGCAAGCAACTCATGCTCGCCGGGCGTTTGTTGATGCTCGGCGTTCCGACGGTTCAGGCACTCACGCCAACGGACACATTGCGATCCCGATTGGTCACGATCAAAGGATTTTTTGACCCTCAACTGTTCAGCCAAGCGGTGCAACGACAACTCGACAAACTGGAAATCACCGACGCGGAAATACATGTCGGTCGACAACGCACGATTCGCGTGAAGCAGAACGAGATCCTCGGTTTCGAGACGACGCTCTCTGGCTTGTCGGACGACGCTTCGCTCAAGGTTCTTGCGGCGGGGATCGGTGGTCGACGACACATGGGTTGCGGTGTGTTTGTTTCATTCAAGGACAGCGATCATGGCTAAGAAAGCAAAACCCAAAATCTCGCCGCCCGATCATCTGGAAATCAGCCTTGGTGACCCGGCAATGGACTTGCTGCTGCGAGCGGGCATCGGTGGCCTGGCGACAACACTGCGATGGATCGAGGACTCGCTCAAAACCGATGTCAACTTTGAAGATGGAGTACCCGAATCTTGGATCCAAGACGGCGTGCCGTGGGAAGTCACTTCAACCAAAATCGTTTTTCGATTCGCCGATCCAACCGCGGTCGAAGAAGTCTTCCAACCGATTTTCAAGTTGGCGTTTGGACTGGCGACCGGCGATCGAGTGATCGACATGCCGAGCACCTACGACGAGACACAGAAGCGGGCTGTTCGGGTCACCTTGCAACGAGGATTGTTGCTCACGTTTTTACAGCACGGAAAAACACGAAAAGGCGATAAGAAAGATACAGAAAAGAACATTGAAGTCGATGGGAAATCGTTTCAGTTCAGCATGCGTTGCCTGGACTGGTACAAACACCAGGACGGATACCTCGATTTGATTGACAAGAAGTCAGGCTCACTCTCGCAGAAGTCACAGGAACTTCCCGGCACGCTCTATCCCGGCGCGGCGGTCCGGCATAACGGGTTCGCGGGGCAAACTAAGTTCGAGGCGACCGTTGCTCAATTACTCGCTGCTTACTTTGCCCCGATTGGTACCCTCGCGCTGCCGATCAATCGTGGCTCGGCGGTGTTGCTGGTTCCAGAGGTTCAGGACTTACTCCATTTCGCGAAGAAACGCTCGCGAATCACTCCCAAAAACTACCGTGACTGTTTCGTTGGTGGCAGCGGAGATGCGGTGCTGCAGCTTTACGCAAGATTGCGGGGCGAGGACCATCAGCAGAGCTTGGGCGTTGAATCAGTGACGGCGTTTGTGTTCCGGCCGACGGCATGGGCCAGTCAACAAAAATCACGTGTCGCCGCTGAGCGAATCGAGCCTCTGGATGCGCGAAGCCTGAGCACTTTCCGGCATGCATCGTCCCTCTTCCCGCCGCGTCAGGCGTCTCGCAAGGTGAAGGAAAAAACGGGCAAAGGCAAAGCTGCCATCGTGACTGAACGCGAGGAGCCGTTTTGGAGCGACAGCATCGTTCGCCCTTTGATCGCCGACAATTTGGCGAATCGCCGTGAATGGTTCGATGGTTTTTCAAGACTGTTCGTGGATCGCGATCCTGCGAACGGCAAACTCTTCCGTGATCGCTTACCTTTTGAACGAACAGGATTGATCGAAATGGTCAAAGCAGACGTCTGGGACAAGCCCGGACAAATGGCACTCGTCCATGCCGTGCATCACGCATTGCGAGGTCGCTATGGACAGATTGCCAATGAGACCGCAAACCAAAAGGCGGCAATGCAAAACCGCTTTCGAGGCGAATACGATCGCTGGCGTTTGGCTTTCTCCGGTGCCAAAACGGCGGATCAATTTCGCCACTCGATTTGCGACCTCTTTAGCCGCGTGCCCGCCAACAAAGAACTGCAAGCGAATTGGACCGAAGTGTTGCCGTGGCTTGATGAGAGTGGCTGGCAACACGCCCGCGATCTCGCGCTGCTTGCGTTGGCAAGCTACCAAGGCAAAGGCGACAAGGACGTTGCCGAAGCCATTACTGAATCGGAATCATAATCCTTCGGCAGTTGCTGGAGTCTAGCCTTCAGGCGACACCCTCACCTTCAGAATCGGCTAAAGCCTAGATTTCAACGTTCTTCGCCGCATTGTCTTTACATCATCAAAATTCAGGAAACCGTCTCACTATGTCCATGCACATTTTCGCCGCCGTTGTCACTGGCTACGGCACCGCCGCCAACAATCGTGGCGAGACCGAAGGCAACACCACCACGCTTCAAAAACTTATTTGGAAGGGTAACGTTCACACAACTGTCAGTGCCGAAGCGATTCGATTTGAAGCTCGAAAACACCTTGCCGAGATGGAAAAAGGTGGGGCCAATCGAACGTGGAACGAAGACACCCGAACTAACGACTGGAAAAAACCCGGCTTCGACGGCTGGGCTAAAAAAGGCGGCGATACCTTCATCGATGATGACCTGCTCGGTTATATGTCGGCCGAAGCCGCCAAAGAAGAAGGGAAAGCCGGTTCGGCTAAGGTGCGCCGTGCTGTGTTGGAAGTTACCCGGGCGGTCAGCCTGACACCATGGCCGGGCGACACGACTTTCAATGCCGCCTCGCCGGGCGCGACGCCATCGGCAGCAAAGAAAGGCAACAACCCTGTACCCTACGGAGCCGAAATTCATGCGACACGGTATCAGTACGGGATCGCGATGACGCCTGATCGTTTGCGTCAACCTGATCGTGCTGGCAAAGCTCTGCAAGCAATCGCCAACTTACGAACCGTTGGTGGAAACCATGGACGATTCCTGTTCGACTTCTCGCCCGCGGCGATCATCTTCCGTATCACCGAGGATCCCGCGCCGCGATTGTTGTACTGCTTCGGCACCAACGACGACGGACACACCGTATCTGCCGATGAGCTGGTTCGCCGTGTCAAAGGTGGCGACGTTGACGGCAGCGAATTGGTCGTCGGTGGCGAAATCGCATCGACGGACACCGGGAAAACCCTTGCGGAATTGGGGGCAAATGTGCACGAGGGAATTAAAGCGGCCACTGGGGCCGTTTGTGACCGAATCGAATCGGTGAAGGCATGATCGGGTTGTACGTTAGCGTTCCGATCGCATCGTTTCGGCGCGGTGCGGCGCGTGAGTATTGGGAAACACTGCCGCTGCCGCCACCGTCAACGGTTTACGGATTCCTGTTGTCGATGGTCGGTGAGGTCGATCGAGACCGTCACATCGGTGCACGATGCACAGCGGGAGTCGTCGGCAAACCCGATCAAAGCACCGTGCTTCGGAAGCTGTGGCGAGTCAAGGACAAGAAACTCGGCCTGGGAAACGGTTCAAATGCCCGCCCCGACTATCAAGAACTGCTCACCAGTGTTCGGTTGGTGGTGTGGCTCGATTCAACTGACGAAGAGCCAAGCAACACCCCAGAAGGCAAGACCCTTGAAAATCGTGTCGCCGCCTCGTTGACCATTCAAGGCCGTCAATCGATACAGCGTTTCGGCGGATTGAGTCTTGGCGAGAGCACGCACATGGTCGACGAAGTCATTCCGATTGAACGAGCACCCGAACTCGATGACGAATCGATTCGCTTATTCTTGCTCGACAAAAGTGGCAACTTCACGCTGCCAGTTTGGGTCGATCACGTTGGTTCGAAGGGAACTCGCAATGCATTGGGACGACTGATCGAATCGACCTACGAACCGCCCCCGCTGGACCGGTTACCATCGATTCAACCCAAAGCGTCTGCGACCACTAAATCAACCTGATCGTTCACGAGAAAACAGACGAAGGAGGGAACACTAATCTTCTCTAATCAACACTAATGAAATCGAGGAATCCTCGAGGCAGCGACTTACCTGGCCATCGCAGTGAACCTGAGCGTTTTTTATTAGTGTCGATTAGCGTCTGTTAGTGTTCCTTGTCTCCCCCAATAAGTATTCCGCCCGTGCACCACCCGTGGACAGCCACTTATGAACACGTCTTTCACCAACGACTGAACAAGGATCTTGATGTGGCGACGCAGCAAAATTCAGACGAACCTCCGATTCGAGTGATGGCATTGCACGCGTTGCTGTATTGCGAACGACTGTTCTATTTGGAAGAAGTCGAAGGTCTCTACGAAGCCGATGATCGCGTTTACGCTGGAAGGCGATTGCACGAGGAGCGTGTTCCCAAACTCGATGATGATTCGCGAGAAGTAAGATCTTTCGAAGTTTCATCCGACACGCTTGGATTGTTTGGCAAAGTCGACGCGGCTCGTGTTCGCGAAGGTGAATGGGTCGCATACGAGCATAAAAAAGGCCGCTGCAAACGAGCGGCTGACAAAACACCGATCGCGTGGCCAAGTGATCGCTTGCAAGTCGCCGCGTATGCGATGCTGCTCGAGGAACAAATCGGCAAGCCGGTGCGGGAGGGGCGAATTCGCTATCACCAAGACAACGTGACTGTCCGAGTCGAGATTGACGATGCGATCCGCGCTGAAGTGTTAGCCGCGATTGAATTGATGCGGCAGCTTCGTCGCTCCAACGAACGACCGCCGGTCACCGACAACGAGAAACTCTGTCGCCGTTGCAGTTTGCGGGTCGTCTGTTTGCCCGAAGAAGAACGGCTCGTCATGCAACCCGAAGGCGAACGCGAACGAGCGACCTTGTTTCCATCCAGGCGAGACCGTCGGACGCTGCATGTAACAACCGTTCCAGCGATGGTAAAACGCTCGTCCCGGCAATTGCATATCGAAACCGACGAAGGGGTGAAGAAAGTTCCGATGGAACAAATCGATGCGGTTGTTCTCTACGGTGGTGCGCAAATGACTTCTCAAGCGATCTCGGCTTGCGCGTACGAGAGCATTGCCGTCCAATGGGTCACCTCCGGCGGACGAGTCACCGGAATGATGGAAACGCCCGGCCGAGTCCGTCAGCGAATCCGGCAGTACGAGGCTCTCACGCAAGATGAAATTCGCTTGCGGCTTGCTCGAGCAACGGTCTCTGCCAAGATCCAATTTCAGCTTCAGTACCTACTTCGCGGCACACGCGGAAACGAAGCCGCTCGGGCCGACGCCAAACCTGACATCGAGATGATTCGGCGTGCGGTGTCGCGTGCCGAGAAATCAGAGTCGATTGATTCGCTGCGTGGTGAGGAAGGCATCGCAGCCCGGCATTACTTCGCTTCGTTCAATCAATTGCTTACCGACCGAGTCACCGAAACATTACGAATGAACGGCCGAACAAAACATCCGCCCCGCGATCGGTTGAACTGCTTGTTGTCGTACGGGTATTCGATGGTCTTTGCTCTGGTTCAACGAACGATTCACACGGTCGGGTTGGAACCATCGTTCGGCTACTTCCACCAACCTCGAACGACCGCACCACCGTTGGTCATGGATGTGATGGAGTTGTTCCGCACGTTACTT
Source organism: uncultured Rhodopirellula sp. (assembly GCA_964449225.1). Lineage (GTDB taxonomy): Bacteria > Planctomycetota > Planctomycetia > Pirellulales > Pirellulaceae > Rubripirellula. Next base: position 911 of record CAYVAN010000014.1, on the reverse strand, counting down.
TGGGAGATGCCGTTGGTGGGCAGTCTTAACCGAGGCCAATGGGATGAAGCGGCGGACTTTGATATTCGTCCCGGTCATGTATGGCTGTCCGACGACGGTCGCAGGAAAGCGATTACGTTGTTCGAGTCGCGTCTTGTTGAATCGTACCGTCATCCGCACACTGACCAATCGCTCGAATATGGACGGATGGTCGAATTAGAATTGCGTTTGTTGGAAAAAGAATGGAGCGGCAGCGAGGGCGGTTTCGCCCAGCTTCGTATTCGGTAACCAGCATGGCATCGCAACAAAAATGGAACTTAATCTCATACGATGTTCGTGAGCCGAGACGCTTGCGCAAAATCGCAAAGTTGCTTGAAGGATACGGCGAGCGAGTTCAGTACAGTCTATTTAGAGTTCGAGCTGCGCCGCAGCGGCTCGAAAAGCTTCGTTGGGAATTGAGCGAGCTGATGTCCGATGAAGATGACTTGCTCGTCATTCCGCTTTGTGATCGATGTGCCTCAAAGGTCAACGAGCATTCTCGAGGCGATCGCAGCGACTGGGGGGATCCACCTCCAAGTTTTGAAATTCTGTAACCTATCTAGCGGGATTGTGTTTAGCGCGAGACAATCAAGCACCGCGCCGTGGCGGGTAGAAAGCAATTCGCTTCAGACGGCTGATATTTAATAAATCGGTAGTTGATAAGGCTTTCAAAGGCACAACCTAGCCCGCGAGGTCCATGAGTGTATCAAAAGTTCAATGTACAATACACTTGGAGATTATTTGGTGATCAATTTTCCGCTGCTTTCGAACAATCGTGTGCTTTCATGGAGAGGTCCATGAATACCGGGTACGTATTCCCCTGACAATAAACAAGTTGCGTTAAGTGCAGTGATCTTTCCGTTTACGCCAATCGGCGTTGAGCACCCTATCTA
>CAYVAN010000013.1:22932-35244 GCA_964449225.1 uncultured Rhodopirellula sp. | reverse complement strand
TTTCTTCTGCTATTCGACATTCTCGCAAACATTGGATTCGGTATACCGGGTGGCCAGGGCCAATCACTCTTTCAAGCTGGGTTGCCCTTTAGCGGAGCGGCGCGAGCCGCCCGGTGCCTGATTTGACGTGGTTATGTCCCGGTCGCGACGCCGCTCGGCGTTCGCAAACAAGTGATGTGCTACTGCTGATTGAGGTTGCTCATTCGAGTTTGCCTTCCGACATGGGCGAGAAGGCCGAACTCTATGCCGAATTCAGCGTTGCCGAGTATTGCGTTGTCGACGTCGCGGCCCGCTGCGTCCACGTCTGTGCGGATGCAGCGAACAACTTCTATCAAGATCGCGGCAAATTCACCACCGGGCAGATTCTCTCGCCTCGCTGCCGACCTGCCGCGTCACTGACTTTGTCAGAGCTGTTCACTGAGAACTGATTCTCAAACGATGAATGCTTTGAACTAGATTGCCTGAATTGCGATTCGCTTATTCCCGCCTATATCAATTTCCAAAATACGCTACTGCAATTGGTCAAAGCGGTCGAAATGGTATTTCGCTTTGACTTGATTTCCTAGCTGGTCGTACATCGCCCCAGCGTTGTAGTGCGCTTTGGCATTCCTATCATCGATTTCGATCAATCGTTCAAAGTATCCAGCAGCCTTGCGATATTGTTCCTGACCAGCAGCGATCACCCCTAGATTCAGAATCGCGCTGACGTTACCGGGTTCCAGTTCAACCACGATTTCCAACACAGTCGCTGCCTCAGCGGTTTTCTCCTGAGCCATCAACACACGCGCAAGATTCCCCCGTGCCTCCATCAATTCTGGATCCAATTTGATCGCAGCAACGAAGCCTGATTCAGCTTTTGACAATTCGCCGCGTGCCGCATACAAGGTCGCCAAGTTTGCATGTGTGTTTGCGTAATTGGGATCCAGTTCAATCGCTTTTAGCAGGTATTCTTCAGAACGGTCGAGTTCCCCCTTCATTCCGGCAGTCGCTCCCAAACCATTCCAGCCTTCTGGTTTGAACGGATTCAGTTCGGTGGCCTGCTGGTACAACCGTGAAGCTTCATCGAGTTCGAGTTGCCCTTCGTTTGCCTTGGCAAGGTTGATGATCGAATCGTAGAAACCCGGCTTCAGCTCGATTGATTGCCGCAAATGACTTTCCGCTTCTTGAAAATCGCCTCGACGATTCAGTAGTGCTCCCAAGTTATTGTGCGCCATGAATGAAGTGGGATTCTTCGCGAGTGTATCCCGCCAAAGTACTTCCAGTCCCTCATAGATCTTTCCTTGTTGCCATGTGAGAGTGAAAAGCGTTGCAACAACAATGCCAGTAATCAACTTACGAAAGAAGGCATCGTCTTCCATCACTTGGTCCAAGACCGCCTTCGCCGTTGCCACGACCAAAGCAATGATTCCAATGCTTGCCAAGTATTGAAAGTGGTCTGCCACAAAAGAAAAACGCATGGGATAAACATCAAAGAAGCCCAACGCTGGAAACAAGGTACCGGCAAAAAACAAAACCGCCGCAAGCGGTCCGCGACTTATCTGCTTGGTCTTCAGCGCCAGTCCCAGGGCAAAGACGATCGCGGCAACCGGAAACGCGAACTGCCAAAGCTGATTCGTGTCGATGTCCCATCGGTGATAGGTGAAAATGAGTGGGACCGGCCAAACGATCTTTCCTGCATAAAACCAAAGTGCCCGACCAGCGATCAAGATCCGATCTAAAAACGACAACTCCCAATCAATCCCACTCGCGCCGACTTGGTTCTTTTCCAGCCAAAGAGTCAAAAGTCCAAGCGAAATACCAAGCACAAAGAACGGAGCCATTGTGATGAAGTTGCGATTTGTTAGTCGACCTTGTTTCCACCAAACCATCACCAAGAAAGCAGCCGGAAACGTCGCCGCGACGGTCTTGCTTAACAACGCACCCACAAAACACGCAAACGCTGCGACGTACCAACGACGACGGCCCTTCGCGTTTAAACTTGGTGCGCTTTCAAAGTCCCAAAACTTCCATAGAAAGATTGCGGACGATAAGTAGAAGTACCCCGATAGAACATTCTTGCGTTCAGTGATCCAAGCGACTGATTCAACATGCACTGGATGAATGGCAAAGATCATCGCGATCAGCCATGGATAGGAAACGGATAACAGACGCAGCATCCGCCACAAAAACAATGAGTTGACCGCATGAATCAACACATTGACGATGTGATAGCCCATTGGGTTTCGACCCCACAGATGATTTTCAATCCAAAAAGACGAATGGACCAGCGGGTAGTATTGAGGAGTTGCCGAAGGATCCAGCCAGATCGATTGAAGTCCCTCGAAGGAATCCAACGTGGCATTCTCCGTCACGTAGTCGTCATCGTCCCAAATGAAGCCGCCGTTAATCGCTGGTACATAGGCAACCAGCGTGATCGTGACTAAGGCAAAGCTCCAAAGCAAAACCACCCAAGAAGTGTTCGCGCAATTCGTTTTTTCTTCACCACAGTTCATATGCTTGATGTGCTTTCACCATCTGACTTTCGCGCCGGGTCGGTGCAGATCCGGCAGACGCGTGAGAAACTCGCATCATTCGCGCCCTTAAAAATACAACATCATGGTTCGCTAAGGAAAGCCAGCTGCATCTCGCCCCAGGGCAAATCAGTCCTTCACTTTGGCGCGTCAAACTTTGGGGCTGGGCTCTCCGCGCCGACAGGGCGGGGGGGTGGGTTAGCCGGGCGACATTGCCCAGCCTGAGAAATGAATCGCCAGCCAGCGATGCAAAGTAAAAGGAAGCCAGCGAAGCAAAGTAGAAGGAAGACGCTTGGGATAGGTGGACGCAAGCACCACCTTAGGACCAAACCGTTCCTTGGTCCGCATCGTTCAAGCGGAACTTAAACAGCCAGATGATTCATCACGTCATCGTCCATCACACGGCGGTTCACATCCACCCATCCCGCCGAGACCTCGCTAAGAAACGAGGTCTTTCTTTGGAGCGGATCTTGCTAAAAGAACCTTGGACATCCGGGATCTTCTGCAAGATCCACTACCGAAGAAAACTAGCCGACGCGTTGCATGACGGTATCAAGTGTCTTGCGAAGCGCTGCACCGCTTTGAACCAGGCCCTGAACTTCCTTTGGCCACAGATCAATTTCCATGGTTGCTTGAACGCCCGTGCGACCAAGCACCGTGGGAACGCTTAAGGCAACGTCGCGAATTCCGTAGCAACCATTTTGAATGCTACTGACCGGCAATACCGATTGGGTGTCCAAAATGATTGCGTCGATGCAATCTCGGATCGCAATACCGACGGCAAATCCTGCACCGCCCTTACGGCTAATCACTTCAGCACCGCTACCGCGTGTGCGAGTGAACAATGCACTGGTCAGTGATGGACTCCAACCGGGATACTTATCCAATGGCAGTCCAGCGATCGTGGCACTGCTCCAGATCGGGACCATCGACTCACCGTGCTCGCCCAAAATCAATGCTTTGGTTTGCGACGCTGGAGCCTTCAATTCTTGTGCGATCAGCGAACAGAATCGGATCGTGTCCAATTGCGTTCCCAATCCAATGACTTGCTGTGGCGGTAAACCAAGTTTGTCAGCGGCCACGTAAGTAAGAATATCGACCGGGTTACTGACCACCAAAACAATCGCTGATGACTTCGGACCAGCAGCTTTGACGTTCTTCAAAATATCAACGAACAAGTCGGTGTTGCGATTGATTAAGTCCAAACGTGATTCATCTGGCTTACGACGCAGCCCTGCGGTGATGCAGATAATGTCCGACGTCGGAATGTGTTCGTAGCCGCCGCCAGCGTAAGTCGTGTTGGAGATACTGGGGCCACCGTGTTGCAAGTCCAATGCGTGACCGACTGCCAGCTCTTCGTTGACGTCCAGCAAAGCGACTTCGTTAGCCAAACCGCCACACTGCAATGCGTAGGCGGCACAGGATCCGACAAGGCCGCCGCCACCAATAATGGAAACTTTCATGGAAACAGGTTTTGGGAGTTAGGGTTTAGGAAACAGGTGTTAGGTTTCAGTTCACCCTCCTTCTCAAGGAGGGTCGAGCCTAAGCGATGGGAGGATTCAGTGCGGTCGCCCTCTCCTCGCTTAGGCTCGACTCTCCCAAAGGGAGAATGAAAAAGAGTGCTCGGCGGCTAAAGCCTGCACTCCAACGTTTTATTTGGACATTTGACGCATGACTTCTTCGGTGATCGCCTTGACCAGTTGTGCTTCATCAACGCCCGCTGGCAATGCTGGTTTAGCCGATGGCGATGCATCGCCGGTGGACTTTACTGGCGGAGGAGCTGGGAACGCACGACGTTCGACACCCGTATCCGCCCACGAGTCACGGAAGATGTCATTGGCGCAAATGTCGCAATCTTTGTAGTCCTCGGTATTGCGAGGATCTTTGTAGCCCCACTTGTCCTTCAGATCGAGCAATTCCTGTGACTTCTCGGCGTTCAGATACGACACATTGCCAAGCTGTTTGGCTAGCAGCAACATGCGGCAATAGGCGTCAAGAATTTCAGTCCACCAATAGGCTTGTTCGACGGTTTCGCCGTACGATACCGTGCCGTGATTGGCCAGGATCATGACATTGGTTTTGTTGACATAAGGAATGATCGTGTCGGCGAACGATTGTCCGCCCGGAGTCTCGTACTTGGTGATCGGCACGTCGCCCAAGAACACTTCGACTTCGGGCAGAATGCATTGTGGAATCGGTTCACGGGCGATCGCAAATGCGGTCGCGTGCGGTGGGTGGCAGTGAACGACGCTGCGAATGTCGTCGCGTTGCTTGTAGATTTCCAGGTGCAAAAGCGCTTCGCTGGATCGCTTTTTGCGACCGGATAGCTGCTTGCCAGTCATATCAACCAACGAAATATCGTCGGGTTTCAAAAAGCCTTTACAGTGCAACGTTGGTGTGCAAAGTACTTCGTTCTCACTGACCCGCACGGTAATGTTTCCATCATTGGCCGCAGCGAATTGTCGGTTGTAAATGCGGCGTCCGATGTCGCACATGTCTTGTTTAATCTTGTGCAGGTTTTCCATGGTGAGACTCGTTGATTAAAGGAAAAAGTTAGCGGGGTGAGGTGAGTTGAATTTGAGTAGGTAAACAGAGACTAGTTGGGCTTTTGAATCTCATAAGAATCCAAAATGGCCACGATCGAGGCATCAATCGGTTTGATGTCCGGTTTGAACGGTGCTGCGGCCTCGGGGCCTTCGGCCAGTGCGACAAGATCGCCAACACAGGAACCGCAGGTGTCCCAGGCAACAATCAAGTCGCCGCCAGGCATCAGTTTTCCGATGTCATCGATCGATCCGATCACTTCGACGCATCGCAAAGTCGACGAGTGCATTGCAGGGTGCATCCTCGCCAGTGTCGTATTCCCAACGACTCGTGCCATCTTCATTTCTGACCTCCTTTTCGAGCGATTTGAACAATCGCATTGACGATCGAGATCAAGTTCAGGTGTTGCACGTCGATCACGTAGACCGAAGGGTTAAGTTCTTTCTTGAATCGCAAAACATCGTCGATTCGATTGATGGAAACCGCCGATACATGGTCGCTGATGCAGCGATAAACGGTCGCCGCCGGATGACTAGACAACATCACACCGCGACTGGCTTGGTTGCACAGCTTGATGCCGCGAATCGAAAGCTGATTTTCGACGGAACCCAAAAGGTTCGTGTCGATCGATTCATCGTGCTGCAGATGAATCGGCCGAAAAGGTGATGACCGCTTTGTCTTCCCGTCGGCGTTGCCAACTTGGCTGGCTACCGGCTTCGAAGTTGCATGAACGACCGTGATCCCTCGGCCACGAAGTACATCGCGAACCGCCGGTGTGACGATTCCACCAGCTGGCAATTCGATTGTTTTCATCGCGGCGGGCACGCCGTCGATGTCCGATAGAGTGATCACGCGATGATCAAACACAAAGGTCGTTGCGCGTGCCGCGTCGGGCTGCTGAGAAACCACCTCAACAGCTTCCATTCGCTTCAGCTCATGCACCACTCGCCGAACAATCGACGCGATGTCGATGCCAGGGGCGATTTCGGCAGGAAGATGAATGGAAGACACGGGTTTGAAAATAAAAGTGGTTGCTAAATAAGTGGTGGTGTCAGGAATGTCGCTCGGTTCTCCGAACCGAAAGCGGACCTGGGTAGACGCTTGCGGTTCTCCGAACCGATCGGCATTTCTCAGTCAATCAAACCGCACACGCTCCATCGTGCGGGACAATGATCGACGCCGGTGATGTCATCAACAGCAGTTCCATCACTGGTAATCATCACTTGGTCGCCGACGCGGCATCCGAGTGAATCCAGAATCAACAATGGCGGTCCATCCGGGGCACCTTCGACACCGACCGGTTGGGCGATCACCAAACGTTGTCCAACGAGCGAGCTGTGCTTGGTTGTCGCTCTTGTATGACCGATGACATTGGCGGTTTGCATTAAATCACTCGCAATTCATCGATCATGCTGCAACGACGTTCGCGAGTGAACGTGTTCGGATTGGTCACGCCTTCGCCGGTTGGTCCGGCAATCGAAAATGACAAGTACCCTTCGCCACCTAGACCAAGGCTGGCCATGCTGGGTCCGTTTTTGACATACAAGGTCGTGTCAAGCTCGCGGCCCATTTTGGTCATGTTGCTGACATTGCGTGAATGAATGATCGCCGTGTGGCGGAAACCATGTTCGTATTCCTTAGCCATCGCGATCGCGTGATCGACATTGCGAGCACGAACGAACGGCAGGAACGGCATCATTTGCTCAACGGTGACAAACGGGTGGTGTTCGTCGGTTTCGCCAAAGACAAGCTCGCAACCTTCGGGTGGATGAGCACCAGCGGCTCGCGCCAACACTGCTGCGTCTTGCCCGATGAATTCTTTGGCGGCGGCATCGTGTTGATCATCGCCAACTTTGACAATCGCTTTAGACGTGAGCGTCTGTACTTGTGTGGCGTCCAATCGCAATGCACCAGCTCGCTGCATTGCAGCCATCATGTCATCGAAAACGGAATCAACGACGAAGACTTCTTTTTCAGCAATGCAAAGCAGGTTGTTATCGTACGCGGCACCTTGGATAATGCACTTTGCAGCGTTGTCCAGATCAGCGGTTTCGTCAACAACAACCGGTGGGTTGCCAGGCCCAGCAACGATGGCTCGTTTGCCACTGCGAAGCGCTGCACGACCAACCGCAGGACCACCCGTCACGCAGATCAGTGAGATGTCACGGTGAGTGAACAATGCATCCGCTGTTTCCAGCGTTGGCTCGGTGATCACGCAAATCAGATTGTCGATGCCGACTTCTTCTGCAATCGCTGCGTTGAAACGGCGAACGCCCTCGGCGGCAATTTTCTTGCCTGACGGGTGCGGGTTGACGACGACCGCATTGCCGCCAGCAATCATACTGACGGAGTTGCCGGTGATCGTGGGCAGGCTGTGAGTAACGGGGGTAATTGCAGCGATGACGCCAAACGGAGCCCGTTCAATGATTGCCAGACCGTGATCGCCACTGAATGCCTTGGTTTCCAGCATCTCGGTACCGGGCGACAACTCGCCGAGCGTTTTAAGTTTTTCGATCTTGTGCTCTGGACGACCAACGCCGGTTTCCTTCATTTCCATCAAGCCCAATTCTTCGCACTGATCAATGCTGATCCGCCGAATAATGTCGATGACTTGCTTACGTTCTTCCATGCTTCGCAGGCGAAGTTGTTCTTGAGCATGCTTCGCGGCGGCAACGGCTTCGTTGACATCGGTAAAGACACCATTGCGACCGGCACCAGGTGCAACATGTTTGTGAAGCGGGCCAGCATTCCCAGCAGGCATGGGGCCGACTTCAGATAACACCTGAGCCACGACATTGCGGATGATGGATTCGTCTAATTGCATGATGGAGGACTCTGGTAAGGTTCGTTGTGTTGGTTTGGACGTGACTTGGATTTCTTGCTGAGCCGAAATTCACCACAGGCTAAAAGCCTATGCCACAGTTTGTCATTCATCTTCGCTGCGGTCGTAAACCGCGTTCTTTTCAACGTGAACGCTATCGATGATGCCGGTGATGACCGCATCAATGGGCAACGTTTTCGTTTCAGGAGTCAAGCGTGCCGAACTTCCCTGGCACACTAAAACCAAGTCACCTTCGCCCGCACCAAGTGTGTCACACGTGATGAAGGTTCGTCCGGTCGTGACCAAGCGATCACGCGTTTTTTCGTCAAGCCGATAAGGTTCGACGATCAGCAGTTTATGGCCCGTCATCGTTGGCACTTTTTGAGTGCTGACAACCGATCCGGTAACGCGTGCTAAAAACATGAAATGAGACTTGGAAAGCTAGGTTGAAAATCTGTGTAGTGGATCTTGTTAAAGATCCTGGTCAGCTATTCGTTGCTAAGTGCTTGCTTAGTTCGTTTGGCGACAATCCATTCTTCGTTGGTGGGGATAACCCAAATTTGCGTCGGACTTGATTCTGCGTGCAGATATCCCTCGCCAGGATTTCCTCCTTCGGGCGGACGACTGCCACGGTGGTTCTGGTTTCGTTCTTCATCGAACTGGATGCCCAGTGAATCCAAGTTCTTACAAACGGCTGATCGCACGATGTCTGAATTCTCGCCGATGCCTGCGGTAAACACGATCGCATCGACGCCGCCCATGGCGACAATCATGCCACCCATGTGCCGACGAATTTCTTCGACAAAAACATCCAGCGCTAGTTGAGATTTGGCGTCACCATCCTCGGCTGCCAATTCAACATCACGAAGATCGCCGCTTCGATCACTGATTCCTTTGATCCCGCCTTCGCTGGCGAGTTCAGCGAGCAGTTGCTCGAGCGTCTTCCCACTTCGCTGCATCAGCAGCGGCAGGGCAAACGGATCGAAGTCACCGACTCGATTGTTTTGCGGCAACCCAGTTTGAGGCGTCATGCCCATCGTCGTCATCACGCTTTGACCGTTGTGAATCGCGGTCAATGAACTGCTTCCGCCCAGGTGACACGAAATAATTCGTGCGTCCTTGCGGCCTAACAATTCAGCGGCGCGTTCGGCAACGTAGCGATGACTCGAACCGTGGAATCCCCACTTTTGAACCTGATACTCTTCTTTCCAATTAGGCGGGATCGCATAAATGCGACGAGCCTCGGGGATCGAATCATGAAATTCAGTTTCAAACGCGGCAACCAACGGCAAGGTGGGAAACCGATCTCGCAACAATTTCATTGCTGCGATGTAAGGCGGATTGTGGGCCGGCGCGGCCGCATTCATTTCCGCCATCGCTTCAAGTACTTCGTCATCAACCAGGAACGTCCCGCTTTTGCGACCACCGTGAACGGCTTTAAAACCGATCGCGGAAACTGCCGAAGCATCCTTCAAGCATCCGTGTTGCGGGTCGGTCAACTGATCCAAACACGATTGCACCGCGACACCATGGTCGGGAACCGGCATCTCGTAGACGTGGTGGTAGTCACCAATCGTGACCTCACAACGGCTAGTGGATGCATCACCGATTCGTTCGACCGCACCGCGCGCAAGCACACGATCGTCAGGACGAACATCGGCAGTGAGTTCACCGCTGACGTCGAGCAATTTGTATTTGAAACTGGTGGAACCCAGATTTGCAACAAGAATTAGCATGAGAGGAAATCTTCCGTGAGTGATGAAAAGTTAGACGAGGCGTTTACTTGCTGAAGTAAGCGTTAACCATTCCCTCGGCAGGCCGAGGAATGATGTGGCTGCTGACCAATTCGCCTGAAGCGGCAGCGGCTGATGCGCCAGCTTCGACAGCAGCACGAACGCTACCGACGTCGCCACTGACCACAGTCGTGACCAATCCGCCGCCAAGGTCAACTCGTTTTACGATTTCAACGTTGGCTGCTTTGGCCATCGCATCGGTTGCTTCCACGAGCGGCAGCAAGCCTTTGGTTTCAATCAATCCAATTGCGTCGTTCATCTTATTTATCTTTCTGTGATGGATGTTCTGTAATGGACGTTCTGTAATGGATATTTACAGGGGGGGGAGAGAAAAATGCCGCTCTTACTTTTTCGCGCTCGCAGCAGGCAATTTGAGAACCTTTTCTAGGTCGCCGTGAGGACGTGGAATGACTTGAACGCTGACGACTTCGCCGATACGTCCCGCAGCAGCGGCACCGGCGTCGGTTGCAGCTTTGACAGCAGCAACGTCACCCGTGACGAAGACAGCTGCTAAACCAGCGCCGACTTTGTCCCAGCCGAGGAATTGAACATTGGCGGCCTTCATCATTGCGTCGGATGCTTCGACCATGGCGACAAAGCCTTTGGTCTCGATCATGCCGAGCGCTTCACTAATTTTTGCCATCGAATTGGATGCCTTTCGTAATCAGAAACAGAGGGGAGGATCTTCCCAAAAAGGTGTCGGACACCTTTTTGGGAAATTTGAGAATCAAAAAATCAGAATCAATGTCCGCACGCACAATCGCCGGGCATTTTTTGCAGAAACACTTCCGAAGCAGCGTCCAAATTGCACGCGTTGCCTTCGTCAGTATCAATGTGTACTTCTAGCTTGGCGGCCTTGTCCTCGCGGACAAGAACATCGTCAAAGATGACCGAGCAATCGTTGCTCTTGATCACCAATTGCATCATGTCACCATTGGAAACGCCGTAGAACTTGGCGTCATGTTCGTTGAGATGGACGTGGCGGGCAGCGCGAATCACGCCTTGGTCAAGCTGCACGCTTCCCGCAGGCCCGACCAATACGCAACCCGGTGTGCCTTCGATCTTTCCTGAATGGCGAACCGGTGCGTCGATGCCTAGCGAAATCGAATCGGTAAACGCTAATTCCAATTGGCTGAAAGGACGCGTTGGTCCCAGCACGCGAACGTTCGGTAGCATGCGGCGACGTGGCCCGACAACCATGACCGTTTGCTTCGCGGCATAAAAGCCATCTTGGTACAGATCCTTGTCCGGCTCCAAAACGCTGCCAGCACCAAACAAAATCTCGACGTGTTCGTCGGTCAAATGACAGTGGCGAGCCGAGATACTGACTCGCAAGTTAGGCTTTCCATCAACCCAACCCGCCGGTGAAACCGAGGAACTCACTGGAGCAGCAAACGCACCCGAATTGGACATGGATTGACGAATCGCGTCGCGAACGAGGGATTCAATTTGAGATCGATCGACAGTCATGCTCATGATGAAATGGACGAACCGGATTGAGGAGAACGAGTTAAAGGCGAGAGAACGCCGGAATTGTTTTGGTGATTTACTTGCTGCGATTTCGGGTGCGAGCAATCGGTAGGCGATGCCAACATTAGTTCGACCCCTTCGGATTCCAACACCGAATTCCACTTGGAATCGAGACCTGCATCAGTCACCACCCGGTCGACATCCTGCAACCCACATATTTGGGATAGGCTGACTTTTCCGAACTTGGTGTGGTCCGTCAAAACAATGGTTTGATCCGCCGCGGCAATCATCGCTTTCTCGCTTTCGACCAACATCATGTCGCTGTTGAAAAAGCCACGTTTGGTGATTCCAGCAACGGATAGAAATGTCTTGCTTACATTGATGCCAGCCAGCATCGTGTCGGCCATCGGACCGATGGCAACTGAAGTTCGCCCTCGCACGCATCCACCGACCATGATCAAATCGATCGAATCACTCGTGGACAAAAGATGTGCGACGGGCAGCGAGTTAGTAACCACTTGCAGCGGACGATTGACGATCCGTCGCGCCAATTCATACACCGTGCTTCCGCCATCGAGCAGAATGGTGTCGCCATCTTCGATAAGAGAATCTGCCATCTGGCCGATTGCCTGTTTGCGAGGCCAAGCGTCGTCTTGCCGTGACTGAAAAACGCTGATCGTGGCTGACTGACCTGTCCAATAGACGCCGCCATGAGTTCGACGGGCCTGCCCGGCTTCTTCCAACGATTCCAAGTCACGACGAATCGTCGATTCGCTGACGTTTAGCATGGACGCAAGCTCGCCTAACGCAGCAAACCCGGAGGTCTGAATGTGGTCGCGGAGCTTATCGCGGCGAACATTAGTGGACAAAGATGCATCTCTCGCGAGCGACTGGTTTCTATCAAGAAGTGCCAGTATTCTCTCATTCATGCCCGAATGCAAGCACTCCGAAGCGAACATAGGCGATTTCGGGCAAATAAACGGGCGGCCAAGCTGCCTCATGCTGAGAGATTTCTATCACGGCGCACGATTGACTTCAGCAACGACTGCCGCCAGGATCAGTCGTTCAGCCGTGTGTCAGGGCAAGTCAGCATTCCAAGCTGGGCAATGTCGCTCGGCTCTCCAAGCCGATGGCGCTAATGTCGCTCGGCTCTCCGCGCCGATGGCGATTTCGG
>CAYVAN010000013.1:0-22922 GCA_964449225.1 uncultured Rhodopirellula sp. | reverse complement strand
GAAATCGCCATCGGCTCGGAGAGCCGAGCGACATTAGCGCCATCGGCTTGGAGAGCCGAGCGACAATGGCGAAACCCTGCTTTGCCCTAAGCCAAAATGTCCGTCGCAACCGAACCGTGGACGTCGGTCAGTCGGAAATCTCGACCGGCATAGCGATAGGTCAATCGTTCGTGATCGAGTCCCATTAAGTGCAACAGCGTTGCATGCCAGTCGTGGATGTGACATTGGTTCTCGATTGCTTCGTAGCCGTGTTCGTCAGTTTCACCGTAGCTGTAACCGCCTTTGACTCCACCGCCGGCCATCCATGTCGTGTATCCCTTGTTGTTGTGGTTACGACCGTCGCCGCCTTGGGCCGCGGGTGTTCGACCAAACTCACCGCCCCAGACCACCAGTGTATCTTCGAGCAGACCGCGCTCTTTCAAGTCTTTCAACAAACCGGCGATGGGCTGATCGCAACCGAGGGCTCTGGCCGCATGGTCGGTGGTCAACCGCGTATGTTGATCCCATCCACCATGAGAGACTTCGATAAACCGCACACCCGCTTCGGCAAACCGACGTGCCAATAGACATTGCTTTCCAAAGTCAGCAGTCGATTCATTGTCGATTCCATACATATCGCGGGTGCGCTGCGTTTCGTCGGACACGTCCATCAACTTGGGCATCGTGTCCTGCATTCGAAACGCCAACTCGTAAGATTCGATTACCCCTTCGACGCCGGGTGCGAATTCCTCGCGTCGTAACTTTTCACGATTCAGTGATTGAATAAGATCCAGCTGTTTTCGTTGCTGGCGAGAATCCATTCGCGATGACTGGATGTCGGGAACCGATGCACCGGCATTGCCAACTCCCAACCGAGCAAGAGCCCGAGAACCGGTACCACCAACGGCCGTGCCGCCATAGATCGCGGGCAGAAAAGAGTTGCCGTAATTTCGCGATGTCCCAGCCGGTGGGCTAAGAGAAATGAACCCTGGCAACGATTCATTCTCGCTGCCCAAACCGTACAACGTCCATGCACCAAGCGAAGGACGAATGAACTGTGCCGTCCCGGTATGCATTTCGGTGACCGCCGATGTGTGCACTGGCTGATCGCACTGCATTGACCGAATTAAACACATGTCGTCGGCATGCCTGGCGACATTTGGAAAAAGTTCGCTGATCCACAAGCCACTTTCACCACGCTGCTTGAATTCCCACGGCGATTTCAACAACCGACCACCATACTTGCCAGCTTTCCCGTGATCCTTTTCCAACTGCGGTTTGTAATCAAACGTATCGACGTGCGAAGGTCCACCCTGCATGCACAGAAAGATAACGCGTTTGGCACGAGGTTGCAGATGAGGCTTCTTTGGCGCGAGAGGATTGGCGCTAGGCAGTGCTTCTTTTTCAGCCGCCAAGCTGCTGAGACCTGCAAACGCTAAGTAACCAAAACCAGCGGACGTGCTTTGCAGCAATTGTCGTCGTGTAAACATTTGTAACTCTTTTTTCTAGCAATGGGTGGCGGCGAATTGTGGGCGAATGCTCCGCGGTTGCAAATTACAGAACCGACCGCCGAGCGTTTGGCCACATTGATTGATCTAATCCAAGTAGCGGAATTCGGCGGAAGCAAACAGGCTTTGGCAAATCGCGGACAACGTTTCAGAACCCGACGCGTTCCTACCAGCAGAACGAATAAACGAAGACACAGCACGCCGCTCGCCAGACATCGGTTCGCGCAGATAGATCGCTTGGAACGCAGCAGAGATTTGGTCACTCGTTCGCGTGTGACGACTGGTAATTTTGGCAGCCAACGCGTCACTTTGCGCGATCACAAACGGGTTGTTCATCATGTAGAGCGATTGGTTGGCGGTGTTGGACGATTCACGTGTACCGATGATTGAATTTGGATCCGCAGCGTCAAATACTTCCATCGATCTCGCGATTTCGTCGCGGACTACTGGCAAATACACGCTGCGACAGGTGGCATCTTCCATGTCCAGCTGGTTCCGTATTTTAGAAATTGCCGCAGCGACCGACTGACGATCAGGACGACCGCGACGAGAAGAACCGGCGCGATAGCCTGTTCGGGAACCCGATCGCTGCATCGACTTTATCTGACCCTTAATCATCTGGCCCTTAATCATCTGGCCCTTAATCAAATCCCGAGCATTCCCAAGCACTCCGTCGCGAACTCGCACATAACCTGCCTTGGCGACCTCGCTACCGCGAACACGATTCAAATTCAATTGCCCGCTCGCTTGCAACATTGCATCGCGAATCGCTTCGGCATCCAACCGGCGGGACGAATGACGCCACAACAATGTGTTGTTGGGATCGGCATCAAAGTGAACCTGATTAAAATCTGAACTCATTCGATACGTTCGCGAATTGACAATGCTGCGAATGATCGACTTGACTGACCAGTCGTTTTGAGTGAAGTCAACCGCCAGATAGTCCAACAAATCTGGATGCGAAGGTGCATCACCTGTCGCACCAAAATTTTCTGGGCTGGCGACAATGCCACGTCCGAATAAGTGCTGCCAAATTCGGTTGACCATCACTCGCGCGGTCAACGGATTCGAGTCGCTGCCAATTTCTTTGGCGATTTCAAGTCGTCCACTCTTTTGATCGCCAATTTCGATGGGCGTGCTACAGAGCACTTGCGGAAAACCACGCGGCACGGTTTGTCCTGGCGCATCAATCTCACCACGCACCAGAACCGGAATGTCTTGTTGCGTTGCTTCGTCTTGGACTCCCATGCAATAGGTTCGCGGTTGCCCCGAATCGTCGACCACTGAAATCTTCGCTGACAAATCCGCAATTTGATTGATCAGTCGGATACGTTGGCTTTGCGAGGTCTGGCGATTCAAACCTCTCAGTTGTTCACCCAGGCTGCGAATTTGATCCCGCATATCGGTTAATTCGGTCACCGAATAGGACCGGTCAAAGGGGCTCGCATCATCGACGGGCATCAACAGCAAACTGCTTTGACGTCGCAACTGGGCCGTTTGAATCTCACCAAATTCTGAAGGCGGATTTCCGTAGTACGTTTTCATACCTGCGAAAATGCCAGCCATCGCGTAGTAATCGGTTTGCGGAATTGGATCAAATTTGTGATCGTGGCAACGTGCACATGCGACCGACTGCCCCAGAAAGACTCTCGTCGTCACGTCGATCTGTTCATCCACCAAATCGGCTTTGAACTGAACCGGGTTACGCTCGTTCAAATCCTTGGCACCCATGGCCAAGAATGTCGTTGCAACAAGGTTCTCGGCCCATTTTTCATCCGAAGGTGCGGGCATCAGGTCGCCAGCGATTTGTTGGACGACGAATTCGTTAAAGGGCTTGTCGTCATTGAACGAATCGATGACGAAATCACGATAACGCCAGGCGTTAGGGTAGGTCATGTTGACACCACGCCCTGATGATTCAGCGTACCGAGCAACGTCCAACCAGTGACGCCCCCATCGTTCACCATATTGATCGCTAGCCAACATTCGGTCAGCCGCTTTAGCAACCGCTTGATCAGGATTCGTTTTCCAATCCGATTCAAAATCCGCCAGCTGCGTCGGAGTTGGCGGCAAACCGATCAAATCGAAACTTAAACGTCTTAAAAACGTTCGAGCATCCGCATCCGGTGCAGGTGCCAAGCCTTCTTGCTTGAGCCTCGCAAGCACGAGACGATCGATCGCGTTACCCGTAGTGGATCTTGTTAAAGATCCGACAGTGCCGGGATCTTGAAAAAGATCCACTCCCCCAACCTCTGGAGCTTTGCGAGGCGCTTGATAAGCCCAAAAATTAGCTTTGGCATTTTCGATATCGTCGTCACCGATATTTGATTTGATGGCGGTGACTTTGGTTTCGCGAGGATCAGGTGCCCCCATTTCGATCCATCGCTGGAAATCATCAATCGTGCTTTGTGGCAGCTTTCCGCGTGGTGGCATTTCGTAGCTGTCGTAATTGATCGCGGCCCAAATCGCGCTCTCATCCAAATCCCCCGGCACGACCGCTGCACCAGCGTCGCCCCCGATCAGGCATAGCTGGCGAGTGTCCAAACGCAGCCCACCGCGAGCGTTTCCCGTTTGATTGGAATGGCAACTGTAGCACTCTCGGATCAGAACCGGACGAATCTTGGATTCAAAAAATGCGATGCCTTCCCGATCAAACTCTTCTGCGTTGGCCTTAGCAAAGCCCCCTAACACCAAGAAAAATCCAACGATCAGGCAAGGGATCAACCCGCGTGTAAAGGTCATTTTGATCATGAGTTGGCTCGCGGCAGGGACATTGAATTGTCGAGGATCTTGGTGGTTCGCTACTTGAATAACCCCTCTGCGACGCTCAAGTTTCGCTGCGTCCTTCCAACAAAACGACAAAAAGCCCAGGATAAAAGCAAAGACTTGCTGGACAAAAGTAGAGCCTTGCTGAAAACCATTCCTCAAACGCGTCTATCGATATGAATCGCATCTCATCACCATCAAAGCCGCCCCTCATTATCGGTGAAGTGCTAGTAGATCATTTCCCCGATGGCAAGAAAATTCTCGGCGGTGCTCCGTTCAACGTCGCTTGGAATCTGCGAGGCCTGGGGGTCGAAAGTTTGTTTTTGTCTGCGGTGGGCGATGACGCCGAAGGTCAACAGATCCGCGATCAAATGCAAGGCTGGCAAATGGATGACGCTGGACTAGCGATTGTTGACGCTGCCACCGGCCGAGTCATCGTCACGTTTGACGACGGGCAACCTTCCTACGACATCGTTCATCCCGTCGCATTCGATTTCATTTCGATCAACAATGCAAGTCATCTCGAAGGGAAGCATTCGATACTGTACCTCGGTTCGCTGGCGTTCCGCAGCGAGACTACAAGGCATTCGATCAACCAACTGATTGACAACGCCAGCTTGCCTCGATTTGTCGACGTCAATATCCGGCGTCCTTGGTTTAAAGAATCCGATCTAGACGTTTTGATCGGCGGCGCGACTTGGGTCAAACTCAGTGACGAAGAACTGCCGCAACTCACTTCGCTGGATTCTTGTGACGCCCCAGCATCGATTGCCAGCGGTGCAAACGAACTAAGGTCTCGCTACAAGATCGATCACGTGTTAGTCACAGCCGGTTCCAACGGTGCTTATCTAATCAACAACGAATCGACCATCCACGCCCCCGCCCCCAAGCCACCCAAGATGGCCAACACCGTCGGAGCTGGCGACGCGTTTGCCGCCGCTACGATCGCCGGCCTACTGCAAAACCACAATCTTCAAGTCGTGCTAAACAACGCAGTCGCATTCGCCTCGCGAGTCTGCTCACTTGATGGTGCAACAACAAACGATCGCGACTTCTATCACCTCGATTCGTAACGCCAAGGACCGAAGGCAGCCAACGCATAATCCGGCGACCCGCAAACCCAATACCGGATCGGGGAAAGCGTGAAAATCATTATCTCTCGCTTGACTTTCCGGGTGGAATAGAAGTATCCCCTGTTTGGGACCGAAGGATCGGGCCGCGAGCGGTGTTCCGCTAAGGACTGACGATGGACGCGTCATCAATGAAAGGTTGGTTGGATGCCCGCAGTTTTCTATGCTTTGCTATTGCTAGCGATTAGCTTCTGCATGGGCAGTTTTGACGTTGTAGCTCAATCGCCGTCTAAGAATCCAGATAACGAAAACACTGGCTCCATCGCAAGCGTTGCGGTCGCACGTGGTTTTGAATTTGAAGAGACAAATCCTAATCAGCTGCATTTGCTTCGGCTGATCAACGTTACGATGGCTCATCAGCAATCGGCCAATTTGGCGTTGAAGGATTTACAGTCCGAGCAGACTCAGTTGCAACTTGATCTAAACAGATTGGGTCAGGGGCAGATCGATGAGTCGCCGCCTTATTCGATCTTGCTTTTTGATCGGCTGACCGATGCGATCACCCGCAACGAAGTCAAACGCGAATCGCTGGAAGAGTCCCTGTTATCCGCACGGGCAGCGGTTGAACGCGCCAGTGGCGACGTGGCTGATCGCCAGCGGTCCATCAACCAAATCAACGAAACTGATACCGCTCTTTTTGGAAACCTGATCAGGACAGCGAAGTCGGAGCTACGGCTAGCACAGGAAACTCTGATCCTGCGGCGACAAGAACTTGCGACTCGGCAAACCGAGTACGCTATCAACCGTCTGGAATCACGCTTCTTAGAAGGGAAACGAGATCTAATCTCTGCGTCGGTTGTCTTCACCAAAGAAACACTCGACACCAAAACTGAACGACTCGATGCACGCGAAGTCGAAATCCGCAAAAAAGCAGATTCGATTCAATCCGAAATTGAATCTGCCGAACGACGCTGGATGGATGCTCGGCAAAAGCTCAGCACTGCGGCGTCACCTACGCCAAATCTAGTCACACAAGTTGACGCAATGAAAGCTGCTTTGGAAACGCTTCGTATTGCTGGCGGCGTGAATCATCAACGGATCGTGCGTTTGCCGATCATGCGTCAGTACTGGCTTCGCCGGTATCATTGGGCAACCGGTCAAGCCAATCGGTTGGACGGACAGGCTTGGTTGGTCGAAACAAAAAATCAGATTGAGCAGTTTGATCGCGAACGTCGATCACGTGAATTGGCCTTACAAGAAACTCGGGCGGCGCTAGCGTCAGTCACAACGCAGACGCAAGAACAGGATTTCGAGAGCGAAGATGCGCGGCAATGGTTGATGCAAACGATCGATTCGCTGAGCCAACAAGGCGATCTGCATAATCGAGCCATCATTGGGATCGATAGCGGAAAGCGTGCGCTTTCGCGTTTACTGTTCGAGCTGGAAGGCGGTCCGTCGCGAAGTTTGCGAGAATGGGTTGCCGATGGTTGGATAGGGATTCGACGATGCTGGAATTACGAACTGACCCGGATCGAAGACACGTCGCTAACGGTCGGTCGAGTGCTCAGTAGCTTGCTATTCATCATCTTTGGTTACTTTGCCGCTGGATTGATCAGTCGACTGATTGGGCGGCGACTTCCAAAGTTGGGCGTTAACCCGGCGGCCAGTCATGCGATTGAGTCGTTGTCGTTTTATGCTCTTGTAATCGCGTTTGGAATGACGTCCCTGAGATACGCCAACGTGCCGTTGACCGTTTTCACATTTCTGGGCGGTGCAGTTGCAATCGGCGTTGGATTTGGCAGCCAGAACATTCTTAACAACTTTATCAGCGGTTTGATTTTGTTGGTCGAGAGGCCAATCAAGGTGGGAGATCTGATTCTGATTGATGACGCGCACGGGACGGTGACGCAAATCGGTGCGAGAAGCACGCAAGTGCGTACTGCGGACAACTTGGACATCATTGTTCCCAACAGCAAGTTCTTAGAGAACAAAGTGGTGAATCTAACTCGGCTTGATGATCGACTTCGCACGTCAATCAAGATCCAGGTTGCTTACGGGTCATCGCTGGACCAAATCATGTCTCTGTTGAAACAAGCCGCGATTGGAACGCCGGGGGTTCACGCGGAACCTGAACCATCGGTGTGGTTCAATGAGTTTGGTGAAGAGTCGCTGGAGTTCGAGGTAAATTTTTGGCTGAGCGTACGATCAGTCACTCAGCGTCGGGACTGCGAAACGCTGGTCAGACTTTCGATTGATCGCATTTTCCGAGAAAACGGTGTATCGATTGAACTACCTAGGCCAGAGATGCAACTGTCGTCGTCTACCCCGATTGAACTTCAAATGGCCACAGCCAAAGAAGTCACGACGGATACGATCCCCATCTCACAAGCCAGGGAACGGGTGAGACCACGCCGCGGCGCGAGCGATCAGAAGACCAAGCCGCGTGCGGCGGGTTGAGCGTGGGTCGCATGCAGCGCTGATCCCGCCAGGGTTCAGTCGGGCTGTTGATACTGGGATGTTGATGAACCACTATCGTTAAACCGCGTGGGCATCGCCCCGCGCGCTGACCAATACAGGGACGCGCGGCCCGTTGGGCACGCGGTTTAACAAGCAAGAGCTACCCCAGAATCAAGATTGCTTAAAGCACTACGCCGGTCCCATTCCGATCGCCCGACGCCATGCACTGATCTGTCCCATGTGGATCATGAAGTGGCCGCCAACGTAGAACCCGTGCATTGCTCCGGTGGTTGGGAACTTCCCACGCATGGGCTCGTTAGAATTGACGCCCAAGAAAACGGCGTCATCGGACTGTTCCAGTGCGTCGGCAACGGCGGTGTATCCGTTAATCAGAACGCGGCGCAGTTCATCAGCCGATGGATACAGTTTCTGATCGGGATCATCTTGGCAGGACGCGTCTTTGGAGAACAACGCATCGTAGGAATCCGGCGGAGTGATCGCGGAGGCGTCTTGGCCCAGGTCGGCTAGGATCTTGGGTGCATACAGACTCAAGTGACCGCATACGAACGCTGGGTGGTTCGATTTAATCTGCCCATTGCCAACTTTGGCAAAGGCACCGAACTTGTCGTCGGGCACGTCTCCAAGCAGTCGCTCCGCGTATCCAATTCCCAAGCGAGCGGAAGCGGCAATCATGGGACCAATGTTCTTTGTCATGTGAGATATTTCATTGAGGTGTAAACGAAATCGAATGCAATGCCATGATGGGTCATTCACGGTATTCTAACAATCCAAGCGTTACAAAAAACCGTAGCGAGGCCGGCCACCAGGGCACAGTTCACAATCCACGATCACTTTGGTCCGCTGAACTCTGTCCGACTGAAATCTGTCTGACTGTAACTTAGTCTATTGAAACTTGGCAAAATCAGCTACGAAAACGCTGCCGCCGAATCGTTTGATCTTTCCCCCGCTTCGCAATGATAAAATCATGATGAAATATCTTCTGTCCATCATCGTTTCCGCCACCATGTACGTTCCAAGCGTCATTGGCCAAGAAGCAGCCCAACAACCGAGCAACATGCGCTACCCAGAAACTGAAACCGGTCCCGTCGTCGATGATTACTTTGGCCGCAAAGTGGCCGATCCCTATCGATGGCTTGAGGATACTGAAAGCGAAGCAACTGCTGCTTGGATCCGTGCTCAAAACAAGGTGACCAACCAATACCTTGAATCGATTCCCGAACGCACAACGATGCGGGAAAAATTGGAACAATTCTGGAACTATGAACGATTCGGCATTCCAAGCCGTCGTGGCAAGCGCGTGTTCTATTCGCACAATGATGGACTGCAAGATCAGAGCATTCTTTACAAGGCAGATTCGCTCGATGCAGCCCGTCAAGTTTTGATCGACCCCAACACGCTAAGCGACGATGGCACGGTTGCACTGGCTGGCACTGCGTTGAGCGATGACGGACAGCTGATCGCTTACGGGATCGCCGATGGTGGCAGCGACTGGCGAACTTGGAAAGTCCGTAACGTCGAAACTGGTAAAGACCTGAAGGACGAAGTTCGTTGGGTGAAATTCAGCGGCATCGCTTGGAAACGAGACGGCAGCGGCTTCTTTTACGGTCGCTACGATCAACCTGCCGATGGCGAGCTGCTGACGGGGACCAACGAGAATCAAAAACTGTACTTCCACAAGATCGGCGACCCGCAATCCAGCGACACACTGATCCTACAGCGTCCCGATCATCCCAAATGGGGATTTAGTCCCGAGGTCACTGACGACGGGCGTTACCTGATCATTAACAATTGGCAGGGCAGCGAGCCGAAGTCGCAGATTTTCTTTAAAGACCTGACCAACGACGATTCACCGGTGACACCATTGATCACCGGTTTTGATGCCGAGTACGAATTCATCGCTTCTGATGGATCCAAGTTTTTCGTGATGACCGACGCCGATGCCGATCGTCGCCGATTGATCGCGGTACCCGCAAAGTCAGAAGATCGATCGACGTGGAGCGAAGTAATCCCGCAAACTGATGATGTCCTGCAAGCAGTCAGTCTTTTTGGCGACACGTTCTATGCCGATTACCTGAAAGACGCTCGGGCCAAGGTGACCCGTCACAAAATTGACGGTGAACTAATCGACGAACTTGCTCTGCCGGGCGTCGGTTCGGTGGGTGGATTTGGTGGTGACCGCGATTCGACTGAAACTTTCTTTTCATTTTCCAATTACGTCACGCCCACATCGATCTACCGCGTTGATCTGGCCACTGGCGAAACCAGTTTATGGCGGCAACCCGAAGTTGCGTTTGATGTCGATCAGTTTGTCACCGAGCAAATGTTTTGCACCAGCAAGGATGGAACGAAGGTGCCCATGATCGTGACTCGCCGCAAGGATTCGGTTTTAGACGGAACCAACCCGACTCTTTTGTACGGCTATGGCGGATTCAACATCTCGATCACGCCTTCGTTTTCGCCAGCGACAGCCGCTTGGATCGATTCAGGTGGCATTTACGCGGTAGTTAACCTGCGCGGCGGCGGTGAATATGGACGTCAATGGCACGAAGATGGAATGCGTTTAAAGAAACAGAATGTGTTTAACGATTGCATCGCTGCGGCTGAATTATTGATCGAAAAGCAGTACACCCAAAGCGAGCACTTGGCTTTGTCAGGACGCAGCAACGGTGGACTGTTAGTCGGTGCCGTGATGACTCAGCGACCCGACTTGTTCGGCGCTTGTTTACCGGGCGTCGGCGTGATGGACATGTTGCGATATCACAAGTTTACGATCGGTTGGGCATGGGCGACCGAATTCGGCAGCAGCGATGAAGAAGATCAGATCGACAACTTGCTGTCGTATTCACCGCTGCACAATCTGAAACCCGGCACGTGTTACCCGGCGACGATGGTGATCACGGCGGACCGCGATGATCGCGTCGTTCCGGGACACAGTTTCAAGTTCGCCGCGGCGCTGCAAGCTGCGCAGGCAGAAACATGCCAGCACCCTACGTTGATCCGAGTTGAAACACGGGCGGGCCATGGCGCGGGTACGCCGATCAGCAAGAAGATTGAAGAGTACGCCGATTGCTGGGCGTTTTTGTTGGACAATCTTCGGTGATCGCCCAGACGCGTCGATTCGATTACTGACTACGCCAAAACCCTTCACGCTAACTTCACAAACCTTTCCGAAAATCATTTCGATGCTTCAAGCCCCTGCTGAAACCCCATACGACCTTCACTTTTCGATACTCGGTTTCCCTGTTCGCGTTTCGGCTTGGTTTTGGCTGGGGGCGTTGTTTTTTGGATTCTCGCTTGCCCGAGGACTGGATCGTTTATTCGAGGATGGCAGCCCAGGCGTGTTACCGTTG
Source organism: uncultured Rhodopirellula sp. (assembly GCA_964449225.1). Classification (GTDB taxonomy): domain Bacteria; phylum Planctomycetota; class Planctomycetia; order Pirellulales; family Pirellulaceae; genus Rubripirellula. Next base: position 11,771 of record CAYVAN010000013.1, on the reverse strand, counting down.
TTGATGATGTGGATGGGGTGTTTGTTGGTGTCGATCGTAGTTCACGAGCTCGGGCATGCGTTGGCCTTTCGGCGTTTTGGTATTGAATCCTCGATTGTTCTATACCAGTTTGGCGGACTGGCGATCCCAGAAAGATCAAATGACTTTCGTGGCCGCAGTGCTTCGTCGCTTTCGCCAATGGAAGACATGATTGTGGCATTGTCTGGCCCGTTTTTGCAGATTGCATCGGGCTTGTTGCTGTGGGCCATCATCAAGATTTCGGGTTACGGGCTAAGCTTCACAGGCTATTACCCGATGTCGCTTTGGCCGTTCGATTTGATCCCCGGTTTTACCTCTGGTAACTCCATCGACCGCCCGATCGTTTACGCGGTGACGGTGTTCTATCTGTTCCCCAGTTTCTTATGGGCTCTTTTGAATTTGATCCCGGTATTGCCGCTTGATGGTGGCCGCGTATGCAGCGCATTGGTGCAGTTGAATCGCGGCCCGATGTCATTGTCGTTTAAGATCAGTTTGATTACTGCTGGCGTTGTTGCGATTTACTCGTACAGCAACGGCGACACGTACCTAGCGATGATGTTTGCGCTCTTTGGATACAACAATTACCAGATGTTGGAACACAGTCGCTTTTGATGCTTCCATTAACACTAGGGTTCCGCCGTGTGACCAGCATGACTCTACGTTGCATCGTAAAGGCGTTGCATCGTAAAGGCGTTGCAACGTGGTAGCTTGAGTTGATGATGTTCCACAGATGCGTACCAACACGGTGCAAACATGTTGACAGCACAGCATCACGATGAAAATTCCGTCGCGGCTTATCAAAAAAAATTTGTTTTGCAACCACTTTTTACGCAAAAAGATGTTGCGAAATTTCAAGAAGCACGTACAGTTACGCGCAGTTTACAGATTGAAAGCAATTCACTTAACGATGTTGGACATCAATTGAATTGTGTTCAATCAATTTTTGACGATTAGTGAGCCGTGGCCGGTGACTTTCAACTCAAGCTTTTTGACCTGTTGAAAGTCTCGAGGACTCACTGACGTTTCTTTCCCTAGCGGAGGAAAACATGGCCAAGAAGAAAGCCAAGAAGAAAGTTGCAAAGAAAGCTACTAAGAAGCGCGCAACGAAGAAAAAGGTAGCCAAGAAGAAGGCAACTAAGAAGCGCGCAACCAAGAAAAAGGCTGCTAAGAAAAAGGCAACCAAGAAGAAAGCAACTAAGAAAAAGGCTGTGAAGAAGAAGGCAGCCAAGAAGAAAGTTGCGAAGAAGAAGGCAACTAAGAAGCGTGCGACCAAGAAGAAGGCTGCTAAAAAGCGCCGCTAGTCAACGTTTCGGTTCCACTGGAACTGCTACCTAACAAATCAAGCCGCAGCGGAACTTCTCCGATGCGGCTTTTTTTGTTCTTAATCGGATGCTCCGTTCAGAACATTTTGAGAACTGACGTAGGCCGGAACAAGCGAAGCGCAGTTCAGGCAATTGCATCGCATGGTGTTGAACTGCCTGAACTGCGCTTCGCTTACCTCCGCCTAAAGAACCTAAACAAGCTTAAAAATGCTCTAGCCGTGTGCCTCGTCGGTCGTGCGGTCTAGCGGCCCGAGACGCGCGGCCCGATGGGCACGCGGTTAAACGATCCAACCGCATCACTCGGACTTACAGCGTTGGCAAACTTGGTTTTGCTGGTTTCTGGGCGACTTTGGCGGAAAGATTACGAATCAAAGCCTTCGTGATGGCATCAATGGGGGCTCGTGATTGATCATTTCCGGCAAGAACTTCGCCCAAGCGTCCCTCATCGCCAGCGATGCGAAGCGTGGTATCGATGGGAAGCGTGCCCAGGAAGGCAACCTCTTTCTCTTCTGCTCTTTCTCGCGCACCACCGCGACCGAAAATGTCATAGGTCTTTCCATTGTCGGGACAAAGAAATCCGCTCATGTTTTCGACCATTCCCAAGATCGGAATTTTGACTTTGCGGAACATGCTGATCGCCTTGATCGCATCAAGCAACGCGACTTCTTGGGGCGTGCAAACGATGACGGAACCCGCAATTGGAATCGCTTGCGAAAGCGTCAACGCAACGTCGCCGGTGCCCGGTGGCATATCGATGACCAAGTAATCAAGTTCGCCCCAGTCAGTTTCACCCAAAAATTGATTGATCGATCCGTGTAACATTGGCCCTCGCCAAATGACGGCTTGATCAGGTTCGACCAAAAACCCCATCGACATCACCGGCATCCCACCAACGGCCTTAATCGGTTCGATACGTTTAGATTCTGTGATCGCTGGACGACCATCCAAACCTAATAGTTGCGGGATACTGGGACCGTAAACGTCCGCGTCCATCAATCCAACTTTGGAACCAAACTTTTGCAACGACAAGGCAATCGACGCAGCAACGGTACTCTTACCGACACCACCCTTACCACTGCCGACAACGATCACGCTCTTCACCTTTAATCCAGCCTGCCCTGCTCGGGCTGCCATCCGGCGAAACTCAACGACATCGACGTTAATGTCGGTCCCTGGAAAGGCCGTGATGATTTTGGACGACACCGCATCGGCGACTTCATCTGCGATCGCTGCCGAATGAGAGGTCAATCCAAGTTTGACCGTAATCGAGTTCTGATCCACTTCGATATCGACGATCTGATCGGTCTTCCCTATCGGACGTCCGGTTTCAGGGTCGGGATAGTTGGCAATTGATTCACGGACATCGGAAACGGACAATTCAGGCATGGAAATCAAGCTTTGGCGAGTCGGGGTATCAAATTCACTGGACTCTACTTTAGACCGCCGGCAAAGCTTGCGAAGTGGGCTTGAATCAGCGGTCCGTACTTCGGCAAATCTTCGGGATGCCGCAGGAACACCGAAACGCCGGCTTCAGCCATCGCCAATTCACCTGCGCGGCCAAGATGATCACATGCAACGATTGGTAAAATGCGGCGTCCTAGAACCGAGCTGCGGCCCAGAACCGAGTCGGAGTGATTGGCAAGCCATATTACTTGATCCAAAACCGCCAACACGTCCTCTCCCTGAAGGTGCCACAACAGCACACTCGGTTCGTTCAAGCGAATTAACGACTCGACCGATTCGCGGCAATTCACCAGCGTGGTTGAACGAATGCTGGCCACTGATCCCAGAGGCGTCATCTCCGGGGCAAATCGAAAAGCGATATCGACGAATCGAGGCTCATCTTCACAGATCAGCCACGAACAATGCCGAACTTGGTTGACGAGAGCGTCCGATGCATCGGTCGCGTTCACGATGCATCTCCTATCTTGCGAAGTAACCGTGCGCGACTGATTCCTAGTCGACGCGCCGCTTCGGCTCGGTTTCCGCCGGTGGATTCTAACGTTTGTTCAATCAAACGTTGTTCAAACTTGGCAACGGCCTTATCCAAATCGATCGGGGCATGCTTGGCCATCACCACTGGATCGCCGGGACGATAAGAACGAATTGCCAACGGCAAATTTGTTGGGCCGATCATGTCACCGCTGGCCGAATGTGCGGCGTGACGAATCGAATGATCCAGTTCATCAAATTGCCCCGGCCAAGGGTAAATGACAATTGCATCTAGTACCGCACGACTGAAACGGTCCGCTTTGGTTTCACCCGCTGCTCGGCGACCATCCAAAAGCGCCGACGCCATCACCGAAAGATCTTCGACTCGATCTGAAAGCGAACTTATTGGAATCACACAAGCACAAAACAGATCAACTAGCGGATCTGATAACCCCATGGCACTTTGGTAAGATTCTAATGCGGACTCTCGATGGGCCGATTGATCATCCTGCGCCGTTTGGCTGAGTCCGATCAGTCGGAAACGACCGGCAAATTGTTGATGCCAATAGGCCAGCCGTACCTGCGCGTCGGCTGGCATTTGTTCTAAGTCACGGACGATCGCCAAACCAAGGCTATCCGTGGTCTCCGCCAATGCATTTGTCAGCGGGGAAAGAGTCGCGTCGAGCAATTCACTGTCCATCACCGAGCCATCAACGACGATGGATGGCCCGTCGATCATTCCCTTGGCAATTCGCTCGCTCCCACAACCGCGAGGTCCAACCAGCAACACATCCATGCGTGCCAGCGACGCAACGTGTAGCCGATTTCGCAATCGTCGAGCAATCGTGGAATCACCGGCGGTAACAATCGAAGCCTGCTTGGATGACATTTTCCGCCAAGTATCGATACGTTGGCGTATCGCAACGGCGTCTTGAATCTCGACATCAACCCTGCGGTCGTTGAAGTCCCCCGCCACGCCAAAGATCAAGGCGGCGTCATCGTTGCCAATACGAAAGAATCTTGCCTCGGTCGTCGGAACGGTCGTGGTGGTCGCTGCGCCAACGGTCGCGCCGATCCGTAACGACGCGGTACCTTGTTTCACCAAACCGGGCGGCGGCGAGAGCAACGCAGCGATTTGATCGAGCGGGTCATTCGACACCGGCGAACCGGCGACGCATCGTCGGCCCAGCAATTGCTCTGGCGAAACGCTTAGCCAGGTTTCAATCCCAGCAGACAAGTAAACGAGCTCGCCATGGGGATCGATCACCCAGAACCGCGCGTCACTTGAATCCAACAGCCGAGACAATGGCCGAATTTTCGTACCGCTCATACCCAACGGTTCCGTGTTAATTCAGCCAGCATTGGTAGTCGTTTGACTCGAGTTTTTAAAACACGTCCAGCATAAAATGATGACCGGAGTGGTAGCGGCGTTTGCTTGGATAAAAGTTATGCCACTTTCGATTATAGACCGGAATCCGCATTTCCTGTGGGTAGCGGTGATACAAGCTATCACTACTTTTGAAATGGTCTTGCCCCTGAAAATTGTGGGGGTAATAGACGTAGGGATAATGGTAAAAACGGTTCCAATCACGCGTATCGGCTTGCCCACCCCAGGTTTGGCCGTAGGCGCGTTGGCCCTGTTGGTAGCTCCCTTGTTGATAACCCTGAGCGGAAGCGGTTTCGGCGGTCAGGGCGAGGCCAGCAGCGAAAATGGCGGCCATCACCAATGGATAGATTAGTGGTCGATTCATGTGAGCGTCCCCCCTTCGAGACACACGTCAAAACGTCTTTACAAAACGGCTTACCGGACCTATCGGCACAATCAGTCGTATCGGTTGAGCCGTTCAGGGTGACAATCTGCTGCAAAAGTCCTTAAGAGACCATCATCACAACCAATTCAGCCGATCTGAGCGCCAACTTGACTTCTCAAGTCCTGGGCAAGACGCCTATCATGCAGGCAGAAATCGAATCACCACCTAGACTTTAGCAATTCTTACGAATCTCTTCTTGATAGACCTGAATTTATGAGCTCAGCCCTTTCAACCCGCCCCATGATCACGCGACGTTTTGCCCTGCGATGGCGTATGCCGATCGCGATGGTTGTCGTAGCCGCGGTCATGTTAGCCTGCGCGGCGGTTCCCATGATGGCATGCCCGTTTTGCAGTGCGGTCTCGCAAACGTTGCGGCAAGAGATGGAGGTCATGGATGCGGTCGTCATTGCGTCTTGCACCCAAAGCGACATTACCCGCAATCGCAGCACCGGTGAAACCACAATGCGAATTGAAAAGGTGCTCAAGGGTGACGACTACATCAAAGTTGGCGACGAGGTGACTGCGGTCTATTACGGTGAAGTTGCCGTTGGCCGGCGCTTCATGCTCTCGGGCGTGGATCCGCCGGATCTTCAGTGGTCGTGTTTACCCGTGACTGAGCGGGGTGAAGCTTACGTCATCAAAGTGGCGGAACTTGCTGACGGTGACCCTGCGGATCGTTTGCGTTTCTACGACGACTTCCTTCAAGACGACGAAACGATGCTCGCTCGCGATGCCTACGACGAATTTGCGATCGCTCCCTACAGTGTGATGAAGGAATTGAGCGATCACATGGACCATGACCAGTTAGTTAAATGGATTAGCGATTCAGAATTGTCCACCGACCGAAAGCGTTTGTTCCTAACAATGCTTGGCATTTGCGGTAACGAGGATGATTTACCGATGCTGGAAGAGATGCTTCGCAGCACCAAGAAGAGCACCCGCGGCGGCTTAGATGCATTGATCGCTTGTTATCTAACCTTGGCCGGCGAAGATGGGTTGGCGACCGTTGACGAACTTTTCCTGAACAACCAAAGCGCGCCGTACGCCGATACTTATGCCGCGATCATGGCTGTTCGTTTCCACGGAACCGAAGGCGAAGTGATCCAACGCAGTGCATTGGTGGAATCGCTGCATCATGTGCTTGATCGTAAGGACTTGGCTGACTTGGTCATTCCCGATCTGGCACGATGGCAGGACTGGACTCAGATTGATCGACTCACCGACCTGTTTCTAAAATCGGACCCCGATAATAATTGGATCCGTGTCCCGGTGATTAACTATTTGCGGGCCTGTCCTTTGGATAAAGCAAAGGAAGCGATTGCCAAGTTAGAAGAAGTCGATCCAGAAAGCGTTAAGCGAGCCAACACGTTCTTCTCGATTCCAGTCCCGGCGCGGGACACCCAACCCGCCGAAAGCGACGCTTCTTCGATTTTAGACCCGAAGAATCCGATCGTCGCAGTGCTTTCTGCCCCGGCGGCGGTCGCAATGAAGCCGGGTGTTAAACTTGCCTCGGCAGTTTCATCGACAACCTTGGCGAAAGGACCGCAAATTGGCTTCGTTCGCACTGCCAACCTGGCGACGGCGGACCAACCGAATCGTTTAGCGAACTTACTTCAGCTTGGACTCGTAATAGCTATCGCGATTAGCACTTTGATGATCGCCCAGTTTTTACTTTTAACCGGCGGCACGCTTCCACAGCAGGAACCCGCGCCGGTCATGAACGAGACCACTTGATGTCCGCAAACACCGAAACTGAATCACAGCCATCCACAACGACGGGCTCAGTGAGCGCAATGTCGCCAAGTTTATCGTCCTCGGACACTGAGGCGACAGATTTCCCCTACAAAGCAATCAGCCGAGGTGCTGTCGTCGCCGTCGTCATGGCAATCTTGGCGATCCCCGGATTGATTCCAGAATTTGCCCCGTTGTTATCCCTTTGCATCCTGGGACTGATTGGATCGATCTTCGCACTGCGATCGATCCGGCGCTATCCGGAAGAATTCAGTGGTCGCGGTTTAGCCCGAGCGGGTTTAGTGATCAATGCCGTTTTGCTGTGCGGCGGCGTCGCCATGCACGTCTACACCTACATGACCGAAGTCCCCGACGGATACACTCGAGTCAAGTTTCATGAACTTCAGCAGGATTCGTTGGGGAACAACGTGCAGCGACCAACGGAAAAGGCGATTGAGGTTCATGATCAGGACATTTTCTTAAAGGGCTACATTCATCCGTCTTCGGGCAGTGGACTACTAAAACGCTTTATTTTGGTACCTGACCTGGGAACCTGCTGTTTTGGTGGGCAACCTGAAAGCAGCGACATGGTCGAAGTAACACTTTCCGGTGGGCAGTCGACCGTGGCCAACATGCGAAAAAAGAAGCTAGCTGGGAAGTTCCGCGTCAATCAAGCTCCACAATCGCTGACCGACTTCGACAATTCGGTCTTCTATCGGCTGCGTGCTGATCAGGTGAAATGACGGCCAACCGCTAGAATCCAGCGCTCAAATTGTTCTAGCAATCGGATTGCGTCGGCGAATACAATACGAAGGCCTGTTTGACGCGTCGCCAACATTCCTTCATTGATTGCTCATGTTCGCCTATCTCTGCAAAGCTCGAATTCTCACTGTATTCTTAGCAATCATCTCTATCTCGATCGCCATCGCCGATGACGCGGAGACTCGCAAGGTGGTGGAGGACCGCAGCAGCAGTGCTGCATCCAAGGCGAAGGGCGAGATCAATTTTGATGATCTTAAATTCGATATCGAAAAAGATCAGGCGTTTGAAAAATCGCAACTCAACGAAGACGTTAAATCCTTGGTTGGTAAGAAGGTCAAATTACGTGGCTACATCCTGCCAGCAACGTTGTACAAGGATAAAGGGATCGGGCAATTCGTTCTGGTTCGCGACAATCAAGAATGCTGCTTCGGGCCGGGCGCGGCTTTATTTGATTGCGTCTGGGTTGATATGGTGCCGGGCAAAACAACCGACTTTGTCACTCGCCCCGTCACGGTCGAAGGCAAGTTTGAGATTGATACCGAAACCTACAAGTACCCCAACGGGGCTGGTCCCAGAGGCGCATCCCACTTTGCAATTTTCCGGATCGAAGGAACTTCGGTCAAATAAGTTCGCAGGGCGTTTTCTGCCAAGCACCAAAACAGATTAGCGCGATAGAACTTGTCGCACGTATCGAGCGAATCCACGCATGTCATCGGGGAGCTCGATACCATCACTGGGGCCGACAATCAGTGGCCCGTCGTCGTCATTTGGCGGGTGTACCCCGTGGCTGCCTTTGACCAGCCCGGCATCGATTGGGATGACATCCATCTTGTAACGAAAGCCAAGTTTCTTCTGCGCCACCCGAGCCATCGCGCGGACTTTACTGGTAATCAATAGTTCGCATGGGTCGTACCCCGGCTTACGATGAATGTCCACGGTCCTGGCAAAGTCGGGGGCACGTGCATCATCAAGCCAGTAGTAGTAGGTGAACCAAGCGTCGGTGTCAGACAAGGCGATCAGTTCGCCGCTACGCGGATGGTCCAGTTCAATGTCACCGGGCGTTAGAACCGCTGCGATTCCATCGATCGATTCGAGTTGACGTCGAACTTCGGGAATGAGAGTTCTGTCATTGACGTAGACGTGAGCCAGTTGATGATCAGAAACCGCGAACGCTTTGCACTGCCCCGGAATCAGCATCTCGCCAAACGGTCCATCACGAACCTGCAACCACCCAAGACCGCGAAGTACACGGTTAATGTGGACGGGCTTGGAAACAGGCACCAAGCCATATTCACTAATCGCAATAGTGGTTGCACCGATGGCCTGCGCCGCGTCAATCACCGTGCCAGCACAGGCGTCCACTTCCGCGACTCGTGCAGGGTCGTGCGATGACTGCCTTTGAAAGTCATAGTCCAAATGCGGCAAATAAACCAACGACAGCTGCGGTTGCTTTTCGCGGACTACTTTCGCGGATGCTTCCGCAATCCATCGGCTCGATGGCAATCCCGCCGACGGTCCCCAGAAAGAGAAGAACGGAAACGGGCCGAGCGTTTCTGTTAGCTGACAACCGGTTTGATCGATGATGTCGAAGACCTTCGATCCGTCACACCCGTAATGCGGTTTCGGCGTGGCCGAATATCTTGCGCCCGACGATTGGTTGAACCACCAAAACATCTTGGCAGTTTCAAATTCATCGTAAAACTTGGGTGCCTGGATTAACGAGGCTGCTTGTTGCCAGAAACGAACTTCTTGCGTGTCGCGGTGGTACCAACCATTGCCAACGACGCCGTGATCACGCGGCGACAATCCTGTCAGCATTGTTGCCTGGGAGGTGCAGGTGACCGCTGGCAAGGGGCTGGTCCAAGCCCGCGCGGTTCCCAAAGCAGAAATCCGGGGAGCGTGTTGCAGCAGGGCGGGCGTGAGCCCAACCACGTTCAGAATGCAAACTTTTGACACGATGAATCATATACCTCTTGTGAAGGTTTCCCAGGATTGATCAACATCATGACTTGCTCTTGTAACAGTCGGAAGACACGCGAGCCGATAAAGTCACTATCATCTTGCCAGCGGAATCTGATGATCGGATGTCCTTGCGATCGTCACGCTGTGAATCACCAAAGCACTTATCACCTTCGGAACCATTAATGTCGTCGCAAAGCTTGGGCACAAAACATCGTATGCGTTTTTTCATCCTCTTGTTGGCCGTGATTTCATTTTGGAATGGCGGAATCGTGTGGGCTCAACAAAACGAGATGGACAACGAGACGAGTGTTCAGGTGAAAGTTGACCAAGAAGGGCAGCCTGAACTGGATCAAGTCGGACTGGACCAAACCATTGATGGAATCTTTAAGCCAATCGCGGACACGTGGGGCGGAATCGTGTTTTTCACGGTTCCCGTGCCCGTTGCGGGTCCACTGCCCTTTGTTTTAGTGCTACTGGTCGCTGGAGCTGCGTTTTTCACGATCGCGTTTGGATTCATCAATTTGAGACTGATACCGATGGCAATTGCGGTGGTCAGCGGCAAGTACGATGACATCGAAAAAGAAGGCCAAGACACGCCCAAGAAAACCGAGGTCAACGAAGTCGATGGCGATCTGGTCGACACGATTCGGGACGAAGGGGAAGGCGAAGTATCGCACTTTCAGGCTCTGGCGACGGCTGTTTCCGGAACGGTCGGACTTGGCAATATCGCGGGCGTTGCGGTTGCCGTCGCGACCGGCGGCCCGGGTGCCACTTTTTGGATGATCGTGTGTGGGTTGTTGGGGATGTCAACAAAGTTTGTGGAATGCACGCTGGGAGTAACGTATCGCGATATCGATACCGACGGCACCGTTCACGGCGGACCGATGTATTACTTGCGAAAAGGTCTCGCCGATATGGGAATGGCCCCGCTGGGAAAAGTACTGGGCGTGCTGTTTGCAATTTTTTGCGTCGGTGGATCTTTCGGAGGCGGCAATGCGTTTCAATCCAACCAAGCGGCGCAGCAAATCAAATCCTTGCTAGGTCTGCCCGATGGTGGATCATCTGGAACACTGATCGGCTTGGTCATGGCGGTTTTGGTTGGAATCGTGATCATTGGTGGGATCAAACGAATTGCGAAAGTGACCGAGCGAATCGTGCCGTTTATGGCGATCGTGTATTTTGCTGCTGCACTGGTGATCATCGTCATGAACTTTGACAAAGTCCCATGGGCGATGGAGCAGATCGTTACCGGTGCCTTCACGCCCGCGGCAGGATTAGGCGGATTGATCGGCGTCATGATCCAGGGTTTTCAGCGGGCAGCGTTTTCTAACGAAGCGGGTGCCGGGTCAGCGGCGATCGCTCACTCTGCGGTGAAGACAAAGTATCCGGCGTCCGAGGGAATCGTTGCCCTCTTGGAACCCTTCATCGACACTGTCGTCATCTGCACGATGACTGCTTTGGTGATTGTGTTGTTCAACGCCGATGGAGCTTTTGTCTGGGGCGACGTCCAGGCGAAGGAAGTGCTGATCGACGGGGTCAGGATTGGGGGCGTTGATTTGACCTCTGCCGCGTTTGACAGCGTGTTGCCTGGATTCCGTTATTTGCTGACCATTGCGATCATTTTATTCGCATTTTCCACGATGATTTCGTGGTCATACTACGGCCTGCAATCGTGGAAATACCTATTCGGGCGTAGCCGAGCGTCTGACCTATCCTACAAGCTGCTCTTTTGCATCGTCGTCGTGATCGGAGCCGCGATTTCGCTGGGATCGGTGATCGATTTTTCCGACGCCATGATCTTTGCGATGGTCTTTCCCAACATGTTAGGTCTGTTTTTGCTTTTTCCCCGCGTGCGTCGGGAACTATCGGCCTATCTAGAAGCATGCGGAAAGAGATAGCACAGCCAACAAGTAGTGGCAGAAGCCCCAAGAATTATCAGCCGTCGTGACTGAAAAACAGTCACACTGATGGCGGGGAAAAGAGAGTGGTCAGTCGCGGGCTCGAACCGCGGACACCGGCCTTTTCAGGGCCGTGCTCTACCAACTGAGCTAACTGACCAAAAGTGCCATATTCGGCACGGACAGATCGTAGGCTATGATGTAACTTGCCGTCAATCGGTTCCAGGGCAAATCAGTTTTTCACTTTGGAGTGTTCGCCATTGTCGCTCGGCTCGAACCGCCCCGAGCCCGGTGGGCGCGGGGCGCCCCGCGGCCATTGCGCCCTTTAAAAACGA